>NZ_FYBS01000003.1:0-250370 GCF_900186185.1 Listeria sp. ILCC797 | reverse complement strand
TACGTGGTGGTGGCTTAAACGATGTACTGAAAGCGTACCGCCCTTATATTGATACGGCTCTTTTTGAGGGGACACAGTTTCAAAATGTCATCGTCCTGAACAAAGCATCGGTTAATATTTACGAAAGTTCCAAGATGGTGTTTGAAGATATTAAGTATCAGTTAAGTGATAACAAAGCGGCGGCGGTTCTCGCACTGGACAAACAGGCGGATAAAGTGGTGGCCAATTTAGGTATTCTTATTGGCCAACTAAAACGAGGCAGCATCGAAGTATAGAAAGTACAAGCAAGGAGATTAAGTCTTCTCGGCTCCTATGTTAAGAATATGGAGGAAACATTGTAATTTTCCAATTAATTCTTTTAGGACTAGGTAGATATCCAAATATCTAATTTTCCAACTTGAGCGACACGAGCTTGTCTTAGTGAGCTATCTTCAATCAGTGATATGCTCTCTGAAACGCTATGTACTTCTGTTACATTTAACTGTTCTTGATTGTTTGTTTCAGCATTGGCAAGAGGAAGAGCTAGAGTAAAGGTTAGTGTGCTTGCTAAAATCATTGTAAGTATTTTTCCCATACTATTGCATAATATTTAAAAGGATTATGTCAAATGTTGCATAAAAAATTTGAAAAATGGAGTATTTATATGATAGAAGTCAACTTTAAGAAAAATATTGAAGCGTTAAAAATAGACTACCACTTTACAGATGAAGACTTCATAGAACATTTTGGATTAAGAGAGGATCAGTTACTACAAACAGATACTCAGGGAGCAAGTCCTGTTTTAGTAGATAAAAGTATCGATTTAACATACGCTTATAAACATATATCAGCTGATGAACGTCTGACTCACTTAATCGATATTTTAATTCAAGTGGCTCATTTCTCTACTAAAACTATTGCAGCATATGGTCACATTTCAGAAGATGAATTAAAAGCATACATAGAAGAACCTTCATCTTTAGATTCAGAAAAAAATTTGTATGTTGTGCTTATTTATCATTGTTAGAGCGGACTATTTCTGAAAACTACCCTATTATTTAAAAAACTTAAATATCTGGTTCATCATGAAAAGAGTGGAGCAGAGGCAGTAAGAAAAGTAGAGAGAAATATTTATAAAAATGTAGTTGCATAACCTATCTTAACGGAAGTAGCAAAAACAAAAAGCGGTCTTACTATACGGTAAGGCCGTTTTTTATACATTGGCTGAAAATGGACTTTTCCATTTTGACAAAAGTGCCCTTTTTGGCCGTCAAAGGTAGCTATTCTTCAACAAAAACCGGGCAGAAAATCATTTTTTCGATTGTCTGCCTGGCTTTCATGTTCAGTTAAGATTTGACCTAGCGCTCTTGTAAAATTTCCGCAACGACGGGGTAGTGGTCGGACGCAAAAAGCCCGTCAAATGTTTTCGTCACAACATAAAATTGCCTAATACGAAATTGCTTTGTGAAAATAAAATCGATTTCTTCGTGAACTTTTTCATCGGTAGAAAAGCCATTAAATGTGGCCTGCGTATTATTTTCACCAGCATTTTGGAAGGATGCATTCAAATTTTGAAAGGCTTCAGATTCGCGGGTGGAGTTAAAATCGCCAAGCAAAACAAGTTGGGCATCTTGCGGTAACCGCTCTTGAAGCAGTTTGGCGGAATATGTACGCGCTTCTGCGGATATGTGATCAAAATGTGTGTTAAAAACATAAAAGCTGTCGCCTGTTTGTGTATCTAGTAATTTCACCCAAATGCAAGTGCGTTTAAAAGCGGCATCTTTATAAGCGGACGGAATTTGTTCGGTTTCAGATAGCCAAAAATGGCCCGTATCAAGCAAATCAAACCGCGCTTTCAAGTAGAAAATACTAATGGCCTCGCCCGTCTGCCCGCCGTCACGAAACAGGCTATAATGCGCATACGGCGACTCCACATTTAAATCCCGCAACTGATGCGGCACAAGTTCTTGCGCGCCAAAAACATCAAACGCTTCTTCGCGAATAATCTGCCGAATCAGTGGCAATCTAACGGACCAAGCAATATCCCCCGTTTTTTCAACATCACAACAAAGATTAAAACTGGCTACCTTCATACAACTCGCCTCCATAAATTGGTTTCGCTTTCATTGTATCGTTTTTTGAGAAAATAAAAAGCGTTTTGCTTCTTAAATCATTTAGAAGTTTTTTAAAACAGGAAACAAAGAGAGGTGAGGAATAGAAAAAGGATAAAGATTATTTAAATAATCTTTATCCTTCTTTTATACATGATGCGGCCGAGAGGACTTGAACCTCCACGAGCTAATGCCCACTAGGCCCTCAACCTAGCGCGTCTGCCGATTCCGCCACGACCGCGTAATTTGTACCAACAAAAAGTATTATAGTATTCTTTTAGCGGTTTTGTCAACGATTATAAGTGATTTTGTATAAATATTTTTCTTGCAAAAAAAACGTTAAAAGCATATAGTAAAAGAGGCGATGGAGTTCGCTATTATTGCGTTTTGCGCTGATGACTCCTGTTGAAAGAAACATAGTTGGCTATGTTTTTTTCAACAGGAGTTTTTGATTGGAGGAATGAATATGTATTTTTTATATGTTGGCATCTTTAGCGCGCTAGGCGGCATGACGCGTTATGGGATTAGTTTACTTATAGGTGGAAATGCGTTTCCCGCCGCGACACTCACGGTGAATTTGGTGGGGTGTTTTCTGCTTGCGGTTGTGACGCAGGCGGTTGCGACGAATCCGAAAGTGCGGCCGGAGCTAGTAGCGGGGCTCGGAACTGGGTTTATCGGGGCGTTCACCACATTTTCAAGCTTTAGCGTGGAAAATATCCAGCTACTCCAGTCAGAGCACATAAGTATCGCTGCTCTCTACATCGGAATCAGCTTGCTCGGTGGCCTTGCCTTCGCGAAACTCGGTTACTTCTTTTCTGCAAAGTGGGTGGGACGACATGCTTAACTTTTTGCTTGTGGGCATTGGCGCGGCTTTTGGCGGGATGACACGTTACGGGATCTCGGTTTGGATGAAAAATAAGTGGAAAACCGATTTTCCGTGGGCAACCTTCCTCATCAATCTTTCAGGTTCTTTTCTGCTAGGCCTACTCATCTCGAGCCAGCTTTCTGATATGTGGCAGCTCCTTATCGGAACTGGATTTATGGGTGGCTATACAACATTTTCGACTTTTAAAGTGGAATGCACGGAGCTTCGCTTGCAAAAAAGAACGGGAATTTTATCGGCCTATATGATTTTATCGTACGCGTTAGGAATTTCATGTGCTGGATTAGGCTTTTTTGTAGGCAGTCTATAAGAATTGTTTAAGAAATCCGCTTGGACTTGTTAAAAAGGCTGTAGCCATGCTATGCTAAGGACAACAAGTAAGTGAAAGGATAGACAATGAAAAAATTTATTTCAATTTTGATGATGAGCCTTTTTCTTCTTACAGCATGTTCGAACAATGATGCTGTCAATTATTTAGTCCTAGATGGAAGTATAACAGATGCGAGTGAAATAACGAGTAGGAACCAAATTACGGCTTCGGGAATACTAACTTGGCAAGGTGCAGCGGAAAATGATTCGTCTAATGTTGTCTTTACTTTTAATAGTTCAACTTCTATTGTGAATGAGTCAGGCAAGACAATGGAATCTACTGACCTCCAAAAGGGCACTAAATTTCAAGCTGTCTTTCCAGAAGGCGTTAAGTTAGTTGCTCCGTCTCCGGGAACAATATCTGCTCCAGCAACAAAAATAATCGTAAAAGACTAAACGGATTACGCAAAATCTAGTTATTAACAAATGATGAAAATTTTATTTGTTATTGACTAGATTTTTTTGTATTCGATTGTGTTAGTTATAAAATTGTGGTAGATTAAAATAGTACATAGTATACATACAGGAGGATTTTTTTTATGAAAAAAGGGTTAGTTTTATCAATTATGTTAGTTTTAATGTTAGTACTTACAGCTTGTGGGCAAACGCCGCAAGAGAAATTTGCTGACACGTATTCAAAAGCGCTTGACGTTCCAGATCAATATACTCAAAAAATGTCATTTAAAATTGATAATTTAGAGTCAGATGATATTTATGGTAGTGAAGCATCCACAATTGAAATGCTTAAGAAAATGCAGCTCGATGCAACAACATCTATCGATAAAAAAGCAGAAAAATCTTATGTGGCATTCAATCTTAGCTCAGATGGTGCGCTTAATTTTGACCTTGAAGTGGACGTTTTGATGAACGACAAAACAGGGGAAGCTTATATTCCATTAGATACAATCGTTAATCCAGACGATAATTTAAAGACGTTGCTTGACCAACAAACTGGCGGGGTTTTTTCTAAAATTAATCAAACTTATCCAGATTTGAAAAATAAATACATTAGTACATCTGAACTTTCTGAAACATTAGGGGAGACAGGTGACAAAACGACTAAATCGTCTGAATCAGTTACAAAAGCGATGGAAGATTTACAAAAGAAATTGAATAAAATTATCACAGACTACTTAAACGGTATGGACGAAAATCGTTTTACAGAAGATGATAATGGTAATATCACAACGACTTTAACTAAAAAAGATTTCGTTAACTTAATGAAGGACTTTGAAAAAGCACTTGGCGAAGATAGCGTGAAAAAAGATGTTAAAGCGATTGCTGAATCGCAAGGAAGTGTAACGGATTTTGACGAAGAATATGAAGATTTTCGTTTAGATTTAGCAGATACAATCAAAGATATGCAAAAAGAAAAAAATATTAAAGTTAGCCTGAAAATGTCGATGAAACCAGGTAAAGATGATAAATTTGAATCGATGACAATGAAAATTAATGCAGAAGATACAGAAAGCAACACGAAACTAGGCGGCACATTTAAAATCGAAAATGTTGCTTTCAAAAAGATTCCTGCATTCCCGAAAGATGATGAAATTGTAAGCACAGATGAGCTTCAAAAAATCATTCAAACCGTGATGATCCAAAGCATGTACGGCGACAAAGATTTATCAGATTCTAATTTTTAAAAGCGATAAAGAACAGCTGGGAAGCTGTTCTTTTTTGCGTTCTATGGTATGATAGGAACAGAAAACGATGGACAGGTGAAAAAAATGAAAGTCAAAAAGCACACGAAAAATGCCGAAGAGACAATCGCTCTGGCAAAAAAAATCGGTCAAAATGTAGATACTTCGTTCGTTATTTTGCTTGAAGGCGATTTAGGCGCTGGAAAGACTACCTTTACAAAAGGACTTGCTGAAGGACTAGGTATTACACAGCTCGTAAAAAGTCCAACCTTTACTATAATTCGTGAATATACGAGCGGGCGCTTGCCGCTTTATCATATGGATGTTTACCGTTTAGAAGAAGCATCGCCTGATGAACTTGGTTTTGACGAATATTTTTTAGGCGATGGTGTAAGCGTCGTTGAATGGGCGCACTATATCGCAGAAACCTTACCTAGCGAGTATTTGAAAATTACGATTTCACGGGTTTCAGATGATGAGCGAAACTTGGAATTTGAGGCAGTTGGTACGCGTTACAAGACTTTCTTGACGGAGGTTTTAGAATGATATTAGGGATTGATACAGCGACAGATACGATGAGTATTGCACTTTTAGCAGAAGGGCAAATCATTGGGGAAATGACGACAAATTTGAAAAAGAATCATAGCGTAAGACTTCTTCCGGCCATTCAGGAGCTAATGCAAGAATGTGGCGTGGCGGTAAGCGATGTAACAAAAATTGCTGTTTCTAAAGGCCCGGGGTCTTATACAGGGCTTCGAATTGGGGTCACGGTAGCCAAGACGCTGGCATGGGATTTGAATATTCCTATCGTAGGCATTTCGTCTCTTCAAATTTTAGCCAAAAGTGGGATGTACTTCCCGGGGAAAATTGTGGCGCTGATGGATGCGCGGCGCGAGAACGTTTATGCGGGCGTCTACCGTCAAGGTGATGCGCTCGAAAATTTGCTCCCCGACCAGCATATTGCGCTAACCGAATTGCTCGCAAACTTTAGCGGGACGACTGAAAAAATTCTATTTATCGGTGCAATCCCGCCGAATTTGCAAAACCGAATTGCGGGCGAACTCGGGCAACATGCAGTGTTTGCTAGCGCCGACACAAATTTTGCGCGGGCAGCTAGTCTTGTCGCGCTCGCTCAACACGAAAGCGGCACGGAGGCAACGAATTTCACGCCTGACTATTTGAAACTTGCCGAAGCCGAAAGCAAGTGGCTCGAAGCGAGGAAGAAAGCATGATTTCTTTTGAAAAAGCAACGCAAGAAGATATCGAAGCGCTGCTCCAAATTGAGCATGCTGTATTCAGTTCCCCGTGGTCGCGTGAAGCCTTTTTAAATGAATTCACAATCAACCAATTTGCCCATTATTTACTAGCCGTTTTAGACGGGCGAATCATTGGCTACGGTGGCGTTTGGCTCGTACTTGACGAGGGGCATATTACGAATGTCGCTATTCATCCCGACTTCCAAGGGCAAAAATACGGCGAAGCGCTACTAAAAGCGCTGTTAGATTTAGCAAAGCAGAACGGTGTCATAAACATGACGCTTGAAGTGCGCGTATCCAATACGCGGGCGCAAAATTTATATCGGAAATTTAATTTTCAAAACGGCGCAATTCGCAAACGTTACTATCCAGATAACGACGAAGATGCGCTTGTAATGTGGGTGAATTTATCATGACGAAAAATGAAACGATTATTTTAGGCATTGAATCAAGCTGTGATGAAACGGCTGCTGCCATCGTAAAAGGCGGCACGGAAATTTTATCGAACGTCGTTGCCTCCCAAATTGAGAGCCATAAACGCTTTGGCGGCGTCGTACCTGAAATTGCCTCGAGGCACCACGTCGAACAAATTACCATTGTAATCGAAGAGGCGTTAAATCAGGCGAATGTCACGTTAGATGACGTAGACGGGATTGCCGTAACAGAAGGACCTGGTCTTGTGGGAGCGCTACTCATTGGGGTGAACGCCGCTAAAACGCTAGCTTTTTCGCACCAAAAACCGCTCATTCCCGTGCATCACATCGCCGGCCATATTTACGCGAACCGCTTTGAAACCGAGATGCAGTTTCCGCTACTTGCGCTTGTCGTAAGCGGAGGACACACAGAGCTTGTTTTGATGAAAGAACATAATGATTTTGAGATTATCGGAGAAACGCGCGATGACGCAGCTGGTGAGGCATACGATAAAGTGGCGCGAACGCTTGGTTTGCCTTATCCTGGCGGAGTCCAGATCGACCATCTAGCAAGAGAAGGGGAAGACACATTCCACTTTCCACGTGCGATGATGGACGATGGCAGCTACGATTTTAGTTTCAGTGGCTTAAAATCTGCGTTTATTAATTTGCTCCATAATATGCGCCAAAAAAACTTAGAACCAAGTCCTGCTGATCTAGCAGCTAGCTTCCAGGCGAGTGTTGTCGACGTCTTAGTCACCAAAACAATTGCTGCCGCAAAAGAATACGGCGTTAAACAATTGCTTCTTGCAGGCGGTGTTGCGGCAAACCAAGGCTTACGCGAACGAATGATTCAAGAAGCAGAACTTGAAATTCCAGCCGTCCAATTGGTCATCCCGCCGCTTTCACTTTGCGGAGACAATGCCGCCATGATTGCAGCAGCAGGAACGGTAGCCTACGAAGAAGGCAAATTCGGCAACTTAGCCTTAAATGCCAAACCCGGTTTGTTATTTGAAGAAGTTTAAAAAAGCTAGGACGAATTTTCGTCCTAGCTTTTTTCTATGCATTCAATTCTTCAATTTCCTCACTCACGATTTCCCAGTCGGCCATTAAGGCTTCGGCAACTTGTTTAATGGCATCCAATTCTTCGGTAATCGCGTAACTTTTTTCGTGGTCGTTAAAAACCGTTGGAAGTGTCAACTCATGTTCGAGTGAAGCGATTTTCGCATCGCATTCTTCCATTTTTCCCTCAATTTCAGCAAGCTTTCGTGTTTTTTGCCGTAATAATTTTTGCGCTTCCTTGCTTTGCTGGTACGCCGCCTTGTTAGAAGGATTTTCCGCTTGTGCTGGCATTTCGCCGTTCCGAAGTTTCTCTTCCATTTCAAGACGCGCAATTTCTCTGTTTTCCGCAATTTTCTCCTGATAGTAGTCATAGTCGCCTAAATAGCGCGTCGCCCCAGTCGGATTAAGCTCAATAATATCTTGTGCGATGCGGTTAATGAAGTAGCGGTCATGCGAAACGAACAAAATCGTGCCTTCAAAATCAATGAGCGCCGCCTCCAAAACTTCCTTACTTTCAATATCCAAATGGTTGGTCGGCTCATCGAGAATAAGCACATTTGCCCCGAGTAGCGTCAGCTTTGAAAGCGCCAAGCGGGCCTTTTCGCCGCCACTAAGCGTATCCACAATTTTTAAAACATCATCTTCTGAAAAAAGGAAATTTCCAAGTGTGGTGCGGACCGCTTTCTCGTCTAGTTCAGGATATTCATCCCAAAGTTCTTGTAAAATCGTCTTTTTGGAAGAAAGCTTAGCTTGTTCTTGGTCGTAATACCCGATTTTAACGCCAGCGCCAAAACGAAAATCGCCCTTTAAAACAGGGATTTCACGAATGAGTGACTTTAAAAGGGTAGACTTGCCAATTCCGTTTGGCCCAACAAGTGCAATACTATCACCGCGCTTCATTTCAAACCGAACATTTTGCGCCACCAATTTGTCTTTCGAATAGCCAATTGCAACATCTTCGACAAATAAAATGTCATTTCCGGGCGTGCGGTCAAATTGAAAACCAAAATGGGCCGCTTTTTCATTTCCCGCCGGCCGATCTAATCGGTCCATTTTTTCCAGTTTCTTCCGCCGGCTTTGCGCCCGTTTCGTTGTCGATGCACGAACAATATTCCGAGCAACAAAGTCTTCCAATTTGGCAATTTCCGTCTGTTGTTTCTCGAATTCCTTCCAGTCTTTTTCAAGCTGCTCCTGTTTTAAAACAAGAAAACGACTGTAATTTCCAACATAGTGAGTGATTTTTGTCCGGGAAATCTCATAAACTTGGTTCACCACGCGGTCCAAAAAATAGCGGTCGTGCGAAACGATGAGCAGCGCGCCCGCATAATTTTGCAAATACCCCTCAAGCCACGAAAGCGTCGCAATATCCAAATGGTTGGTCGGCTCATCTAAAATCAAAAGATCTTGTTTGGATAAAAGTAGTTTCGCAAGTGCAAGCCTAGTTTTCTGCCCACCACTTAAAGCCGCGACTAATTTTTCATAATCCTCTTCAAAAAAATGGAGACCATGTAGCACCGAACGAATTTCCGCTTCATACGTATAGCCGCCGCGTTCCTTGAAAAGGTGTTGCAGTTCATCGTAACTATCCAAAGCCTGCCTTGCCGTCTCAGCATCCGCGTATATACCGCTGTCCGCCATTTTAAGCTCCATCTCGCGCAGCTCGCGTTCCATGTTACGCAAGTCTTCAAAAACAGTCAGCATTTCATTCCAAATCGTCTTGCTCGACTCAAGCCCCGTATTTTGCGCCAAGTAGCCAATCCGCACATTTTTCGGCTTTGAAATTTGCCCCGCATCATATGAAGTCTGCCCCGCAATGATTTTCAGAAGCGTTGATTTTCCCGCCCCGTTTCTGCCAACTAGCGCAATCCGGTCATTTGTTTTAATTTCTAATTTTATATTTTCTAAAATCGTTTCCGCACCAAAGTACTTCGCAATTTGTTGTACTTGCAAAAGAATCATATTTTTCTCCCCTATCTCTTTCTAGTTTAGCGTAAAGGTGAGCCCGTTGCAATCACACATTTGATTTTGTGAAATCATTAGCATTAATTGTGATTTTACGATACAATGAGAGCAGGTAAACAAAATAAATACTGATAAAATAAAGGTTTTCTAAATGTGTGAGCAAAAAGTTTGTGCATTTTATGTGAAATGTTTATAGTATATAAGCAAGCATGTGAAGGAAAGAGCAGTCATTTTGCTTGAAAACGAACCATATTTTATCAGGAAGAAGGGACTAATTGGCATGATGGATGAAACGACAAAAATTCCACAGGCGACAGCAAAACGCTTACCGTTATATCATCGCTATTTGAAATATCTACATGAATCAGGAAAAGAACGTGTATCTTCGGCAGAGTTAAGTGAAGCTGTAAAAGTGGATTCCGCAACAATTCGCCGCGATTTCTCATATTTCGGCGCACTCGGCAAGAAAGGATATGGTTATAATGTTTCTTATATTCTTGACTTTTTTGGAAAAACGCTCAGCCAAGATAAAGAAACGAACGTTGCCATTATCGGTGTAGGGAATCTTGGAACCGCACTACTTCATTATAACTTCATGAAAAACAATAATATTCGCGTTTGTGCTGCATTTGATGTAGATCCTGCAAAAGTAGGTACCGTCCAACAAGATATTCCAATTTATCATTTAAATGATATGGAAGAAATTTTAAAAGAAAATAATGTTGAAGTGGTCATTTTAACTGTACCATCTGATGAAGCTCAAACAACGGTGGATAAATTGATCGAAGCAGACGTGAAGGGGATTCTAAACTTTACGCCAGCACGTATTAGCGTGCCAAAACAAGTACGCGTCCATCATATTGATTTGACAACTGAATTACAAACATTAATTTACTTCCTAGAAAACTATCCATCTAAAAATTAAAACGCAGCTTAAGAAGCTCAAAAATAAAAGAACTTTGATGTAACTATCTGAACCAGCGCTTAAGAGTGCTGGTTTCTTATAAGAGGTGAAATGAATGAAACGACTGAAAAAATTAAATTGGACGCAGTGGGTTGCCCTTTTTATTTTTGTATCCATGGGGATTTCGATGATTGTGACCATCTTTGAAATTTTTACTGCCCCCGCGTCACAACCAGCAACAGGACCAAAAGTAACGCTCCGAAGTGATTATATTTTCTTACTGGTAGAAATCATTTTAGGGATTATTATTTTAGCTTTACCGTCCATTGTTTCTAGACGATTTAAATTTGAAATTCCGGGGCTTGTGTACCTCATGTTTATCGTTTTTCTATACGCCTCAATTTATCTTGGAACCATTCAACAATTTTATGCGAATGTACCTCACTGGGATAAAATATTGCATACGTTTAGTGGTGCGATGCTAGGCGCAATAGGCTTTTCTTTTGTGAGTTTACTCAATGCTAACGATAAAGTCGTCATGAACATGAAGCCCGGCTTTGTCGCGATATTTTCTTTCTGTTTTGCGGTAACGCTCGGCGCTTTCTGGGAAGTGTATGAGTATACATTCGATGCTCTTTTAGGTTTAAATATGCAGCGCTTCGAACTCTCTAACGGAACGCCACTCGTTGGGCGGGCTGCTCTCACGGATACCATGACAGACGTTATTGTCGACATCATTGGCGCATTAGTTATGGCCATTATCGGATACTGGGCGCTAAAAAAAGGTCGCCCGTGGATGAAACAATTTGAATTTAAACGGACAAATAAAAAAGATGAGCTCGGAAGATAATCCGAGCTCATCTTTTTTTATAGAAACTATTTTTCAACATCTTTTTGTTTTGGCAAATTGTCTACATAACTATCAGAATACTGGAGTAGTTTTCGACTTGCTTCAAAACGTTTTTTGATATCAGCAGAGAGTTCTTTATTTCCGCCATTATAATAAGTGGCTTTGCCCGTTTCAAAACTTTCGTCTGGTTCATACATATAATCATTTGCCATGTAGCTACCTTCTGGCATTGTGTAGCGTTCTGGCACAAAATTCGTTTGCGTATTTAAGATGTCCTCCCCAAACATAATCTGGTCAGTTGCTTTAATCCCAAGAAGATTGAGAACGGTTGGCATTACGTCAATTTCGCCGCCGATATTATCAATCTTGCCTGTCTTTTCAACGCCCGGAATGTGGAGGTAGAACGGAATCCGGTAGTCATCAGCAGGCTGCGCTTTTAGCTCACTAGAACGATTGACGTAGCTTTTTTGGTCATCTGTAAGCTTTGCCGTATCAATGATATGGTGGTCACCGTACATCACAACGACAGAATCATCCCAAATACCATTTTTCTTCAATTTATTAATAAATGCACCAAGCTGTTTGTCCGCATAGTGCACGGCTTGGAAATAGTTCCCAAGCTCTGTGCCTTCCAAGTTTTTCGGAAGGTTAAGCGATTGCTTGCTCTCTGGAATATTAAATGGCATATGACTGCTAACCGAAATAAGTTGCGCATAGAAGTTTTCATCGTTTTGATAATGTTCTTCTAAAATTGGCATCGCCTTATTGTATAAAACCTCATCGCTCGGCGAAAAGCCAATAACATCATCATCGCCAAAGAACGAGCGATCATAAAACTTATCAAACCCTACTGCTGGATAAAAATTGTCCCGATTATAGAAACTCGCGTCGTTCGTGTGGAAGGTTGCCGTCTGATAACCTTTCTTAGAAAGCGTCCGCGGTAATGATGGAATAACGCGGTCACCGTAAGTTTGCGTATTCGTATAGTAGCCGCTAGGGAAGGTGGAGGTATACACAGACCATTCCGCATCAGCCGTATTAGATTTTGAAACCGTTTGGAAAAACGAATCCGAGTAGAGCGTTTCGCCTTCCAATTTGTCGAGTGTTGGCGTGACGGATTGCCCGTTTAGTTTTACACCCGTCAAGTTGCGCTGGAAGGATTCTAACTGGATAATAATTAAGTTTTTCCCTTTTGCAATGCCGTAGTAGTCCGGATTCTTTTTAACTTCAACGCCTTTTATCGTACGGATATTATCTGCTGTAATATCAGCCGCCCGAACATCGGTCGTTCCAGTAAAAGCCGTAGCTACATTAAAGGTAAACACACCCATCTTTTCAGCGCGTTTCGTATCACTAATAATATTTTTATTCATCATATCATAAGTGAAAAATCCAATTAGAAGCAGAAGAACAGCAAGCGAGATGCCAAAAGTTCGTCTTTTTATTTGGAAAGTTTTAAAACGCACACCTTTTTTTAAGTCCAAATAAAGAACAACTGGTAACAAGAGAAGATTCGCAAAAAATAGCCAATCGTACCATTTCAATAAGCTAGTTGCGCTATCTTTGACAACGCCGACTTCACCAATTAAAGAAAGGCTGTGATAAGTTGGAATTTCATTGTAAAACCGTCCATAAAGAACGAAAACAAGCATCAATATTCCAAGAAAACATGTTAGACCCGCATAAACATAAACTTGCGCACGAGGACGTACAAAAGCATGTATGAGAAGCAGTAAAATAAGGACAAACGATAAATCGGCCATAAAGCTAAGCCAATTTGGATCTTGAAAAACTTGGAAATAGGCTAAGGCAAATTGACCAACAATTAAAATCAAATAAATAATTAACAAGATAAAAGCCTCTTTCTTTTAAAAAATAGGTTAAATTTCCCCAATTATATCTATTTTAACGCACCCGATTTTGAAGTGCAAATATTGCGGAGAATTTTACAAGTTGGCACTTTAACACTATTGACCTTTAAAGTGCGAAAGGGTATGATGAGAAAAAATAATTTTTTACATTAAGGGGATTTCAGATGTCTATTTTTAGAAAAAAATCAATTGAGGAATTATTACCAAATAAAGGAGGACATATTCGACTAAAACAAACGCTTGGCGCATTTGATTTAATGCTCCTTGGTGTCGGTGCCATCGTCGGGACTGGGATATTCATTTTACCAGGTACTGTTGCTGCAATGCATTCAGGACCTGCCATTGTCTTTTCATTTGTGATTGCCGCCGTTGTTTGCGCACTTGCTGCGCTTTGTTATTCAGAATTCGCATCCTCTGTGCCAGTTGCAGGCAGTGCCTACACATATGGCTACGTAATCTTCGGTGAATTTATCGCATGGGTACTCGGTTGGGCGCTCCTTCTTGAATATGGCCTAGCCGTCGCGTCTGTCGCAAGCGGTTGGTCCTCTTACTTAAATGCCTTTTTGAAAGGCTTTCATCTCGAAATTCCAACCGCCATTTCGGGACCATTTAATCCGGCCGAAGGGACATATGTCAACATTCCTGCAATTCTAATCATCTTCATCGTTGCTTTTCTGCTCACTAAAGGTATTCGCGAATCTACTCGTGTGAATACCGTCATGGTTATTTTAAAAGTGAGCGTCATTCTGCTTTTCATTATCGTCGGGGCATTTTATGTGAAACCAGCCAATTGGCAACCGTTCATGCCATTCGGTTTCAGTGGCGTCCTAAACGGAGCCGCGCTTGTTTTCTTTGCATATTTAGGATTTGACGCGGTTTCAAGTGCCGCAGAAGAAGTGAAAAATCCAAAACGCAATATGCCAATTGGAATTATCGGTTCACTTTTAATTTGCACAATTCTTTATATGCTTGTATCTGTTGTTTTAACGGGTATTGTACCTTATACAGAATTAAATGTAACAGACCCCGTTGCTTTTGCACTGCAAGTCATCAATCAAGACTGGATAGCAGGAATTATTTCTTTAGGGGCAGTTGTTGGAATGCTTACGGTCATTCTTGTTATGACATACGGCGGCACGCGTTTAGTCTATGCGCTAGGTCGAGATGGCCTACTGCCGAAGATGCTAGCTGAAATTAATCCAAAACATAGCACACCTGTTAAAAATACATGGATTTATGCATCAGTTGTCGCTATTTTGGCCGGACTTGTTCCGCTTGGGAAATTAGCAGAGCTTGTGAATATGGGGACTTTAATTGCGTTTATGATGGTTTCTCTCGGCATTTTATTTTTACGAAAAAATAAAGAAATTGCGCCTGGAAGCTTTAAAACGCCGTTCTATCCCGTGTTACCAATTGTGTCCTTCTTACTTTGTGGTTTCCTTATTACACGCCTAGCGACGCTTACTTGGATTGTATGTGGCATTTGGTTTGTTATTGGGGTTATTATTTATTTTGGATATGGGAAGAAACACAGCACACTAGAAAAACAAGGGACTTACAAAAAGTAAGTTGAATCATTCGCATTTTTTCCTCCCATATGATGTAATAGAAGGAACCAATATTAAAGGAGAAATGTAGAATGAGCGACGAGTTTAAGTTAGGGGCAGTGGTTTTAAAGGTGGCAGATTTAGCCAAAATGGCGGCTTTTTATGCAGAGGTTATCGGTCTTGTTAAACAAGCGGAGTCAGAGGAAAAGGTGCTGTTTGGCGCGAAAAACGATGGCGACACACTTCTTGTTCTAGAAAAACTAACAAATGGAGTGCGCCCCAACATGCCGCGAACAGGTTTATTTCATACGGCTTTTTTAGTGCCCAATCGTGCGGCGCTTGGCGATATGCTGATTCATTTGATCAAATCGAAGTATCCGCTTAGTGGAGCGGGCGACCATGCATACAGTGAGGCCATTTATTTAGCTGATCCAGAAGGGAATGGCATCGAGATTTACCGCGATCGCCCCTTTGCCAAATGGCGCATTAACGAAGACGGCACGTATCCCGCAGTAACTGAAGAAGTCGATGCGGACGCAATTATTGATGCAGCTACGCGAGAAGAGTTCCACCAGATTCACCCAGAAACGAAAATCGGACACGTTCATTTGCAAGTGAGCGATATCGAAGCAACAGAAGAATTTTACGGAAATATTCTCGGTTTAAACATTCAAACCAAAATCCCGTCTGCCCGCTTTTTTGCAGAAGGTCGTTATCATCACCATATTGGCAGTAATATTTGGGCAGGAACAAACTTGCTGCCGCGCGCGGAAAATGAAACGGGCTTGGCCTATTTTACAATTGTAACGTCTAAATTCAAAGAATGGGAAACGCGTCTTGCGAAAGCCGGATTTAAAATGGAAAAACGCCATTTTGGTTTGCAAGTAAGCGATCCAAACGGAATTTTAATTATGTTGCAAGAACCCCAAATTTAGGAAAAGACAAATTGTCAAAAAGTTGATAGAATAAAGTTATCTTTTTGGATAAACGGGGGAAGCCAAATGATAGAATTCTATGCAGCACACGGCAAGCAAGAAATGAAAAAATTGGAAGCCGCTAAAAAGGGAAGTTGGATTAAAGTCGTTTCACCGTCCGCATCTGAGATTGAAGAACTGAGCGCTATGTATCACATACCTAAACATTATTTTCATGATGCGCTTGATGAGGAGGAACGGTCACGAATTGAATTGAAGCGTACGGAGGAAGAAAAACGCCATTCGCTTGTCATTGTTGACTGTCCTTACGCGACAAAAGATGAAATGGGCTACACCACATACGAAACGATGCCAATCGGAATTGTTTTAGCAGATGATATTTTTATGACGATTTCGATACGCGAAGTTCCTGTTTTAACATCGATTATTGAAACGCCAATCGATTATTATGATACGGCTAATCATACGCGGTTTTTACTACAAATTCTTTATGCGGTTTCTTATTTTTATTTAAAATATTTAGATAAACTGATTCATTTAATGAATGAACTTGAAGGGAAAATTAAGCAATCTATGAAAAATGAACAGCTGTACGCGTTTATGGCAGTTCAAAAGAGTCTGGTGTTTTTTGCTACAGCATTACAATCGAATAAAGCGATTTTAGATAAGATGCAAGATGTGGAGCATTTTATGCAAAATCAAGGCAACCATGATTTACTTCGCGATGTTGTGATTGAAAATAAACAAGCAATTGCGATGACGGATACATACACACAAATTATAAGCGGCATGTCAGATATTTTTTCATCCGTTATTTCAAATAATTTAAACATGGTGATGAAGTTTTTAACGTCTTTTACGATTATTTTATCTCTCCCAACGATTGTCGGAAGCATTTACGGGATGAATGTGAAGCTACCTTTCGCTCATGAGGCAAATGCTTTCTCAGGTATTATGCTATTTACAATTATTCTGACACTACTTGTAACAGTTATTTTTTGGCGAAAAAAATATTTCTAGTTTGACATAGGAGGAAACATAATGGAAAAACAAACATACGAAAAACTAGCTTATTACACGATAAAAGAGAAAATTTTGAGCGGAAATTTGCGAGTAGGAGACCGAGTTACCGAAACGGTTATTGCAGACGAACTGAAAATTAGCCGTACGCCCGTTCGAAAGGCCTTAGCAAGCTTGGAGAAGGAAGGATTAATCGAAGTTCGTACAAATCGCGGAGCTATTGTCATAGAAAGCAGCATGTCCGTTAATCGTTTTGTCGAGTTGTTAGAGATAACTGAAATCATGATAAATCAAACGTTGACTAAAGTAGAAAACAAACGAATTCAAATCGACATGGGATACTTCCAGAAAAAAGTTGAGCAATTGAAGATGCTTCATCAAAAAGGCGAGGAAGATCAGTTTATTGCGGAACTCTTCAATTGCTTTTTTGCATTCATTCGCTTGATGCAAAACACGTATGCGAATCGTTTCGTACAAATGATTGAAAGCGACTTTGACTCAAAAGCACAAAAAGAGATTAAAATTATTCCTTTTATTTTAGCCGAAAAAACGATTCGCTGTTTAGAGGTGACAATTCAACATGTACAGGACAACGATTTTGTTGCTGCACGAAAAGAAGTACAAACTATTATGAATCAATATATTGTGCAAACATTCCGTTAGTATTTAGTGAGGAGCATCTTGTGCGCCTCACTTTTTTTGTGCAAAAGGAGATAACTGGTTGAAATGCATAATTTTATTTTCATGTATAAATAGCAAGGAAAAGTAAAATAATCCGACATAGTTAAAAAGACCCATTTTTTAGTACACAAAAACACGTTTTAGCGAGAACAAAATTATTTACTGAAAAATCTTATATTGAAAAATTTAAAGAAATGGCTTTATATAGCAGTTTCACAAAGTGATTTCATAAAATAATCCACATTTCGAGTTTTTTTGTTTACTATTTATTTAGACAGATTCAAATAGGGAAGATGATGCATTCAAAAAAACTAGCTTTGTTTCGTGAGAGGCATATGATATAATATGAGAAAGTTCATCGGTTGAAGGAGCGTTAGAATTTTGAAAAGTAAACGAGAATACAAAACCCTTGATAAGGTTGTTTATTACAGTGTCATTGAAAAGATTAAAAATGGTGAATTGAAGCCTGACGAGCATCTTACAGAAGAACGATTATCAAAAGAATTAGGCGTCAGCCGGTCACCAATTCGTAAAGCGATTACTGCTTTAGTAGCAGAAGGTGTTTTAGATTACCGGACTTACAGTGGTGTTGTAGTCAAAGATTCAATTGTTGATTCCACACGTTATGTGCAACTTCTTGAAGTTATTGAATTGTTTGTGAAAGCAACATTCGATAGAATTGAACAATCAGAGGAAGAAATGGATATCGAAGAGCTAGAAAAGTGTGTACAATCAATGGACAGAGCATCATATTTGCGCGATTTAGATGAATACATTTTTAATGAACATCAATTTTTCTTACGATTAATCAATTATTCCGGAAACCCTTACTTTAAAGACATGGCTAAGAAAGTATTTTTCAATATCAAATACTTTTCTGCAGATGCAATTACGAATCACAACGAAGAAATGCGTGAACGCAACATCAAACAATTTGGTGTGATTATTTCATTCTTGAATAAGAAAGATTATGAAAATGCCTTTTTAGAAATTAAAAAATTATTTTTAAACTACGGCACATATGCGTTTCGTTAATACTAAAACTAAAAAAGTGTAACCCAGTTAACTGGGTTGCACTTTTTTTTGATACAAACTATAACCATCTTTACTATTTAAAAACGTAAATGTTTCGGCGTACAATTGGTTGAGAGCATTATTTGAGGCGAGGGTGTCTAGACGAATGAAAGGGATACGTGCTGATGCAGCTAGTTCTTCGGCGAATTGCAGCATTCGGGCTGAAAGTTGCAGACCTTTGTAAGGGCGAGCAATCATCAGGCGGTGGACGTAAAATGCTGGTTCTGTTGCCTGTTCTTCCCATAAATTTTCGTCCCAAGCACTCGGCGTTTTTCGCACAATCATTGTTCCAGCCGTTTGCTCTTTTTGGGTTAAAAGGAAAACTTCATTTTGATGGATGCGCTCACGGATTTGATGGACGTCTGTCCCATCTAAAATGTCATTCCACTGCGTAGAACCTGATTTTTTCAACCAAGTAGCGGTGTCAATCATTAATTTTTCAACTGCTTGGTAATCTTTTGAAGTAGCTTGGCGGATTTCAAAGTTCACGCCGTTTACTGCGAATTTACTTGGGTTCATCAGGTTTGTTTTCCTCCGTCTGTTCAAAGCTTGATTCGTTTTCTTTAGAAGAGAACGTTTCATTGAAGTATGGCGTTTCTTCTTCGAGTGGTGGTGCGATTGTGCCGAATAATTCATCGTGGAAAACAGCGAAAGTGGTCGTCATGTAAGGGAACAAATAGATGGAAATGGCGACGACTACGAGATACCCGAGCAGGAATAGGAAAATCGCGCCTATTGAAATACCAAAGCCCATGGCGTCAATGACTGAGCCGTCACCGTTCATATCGTTATAATTGCCAGTGGCAGCACCAATGCCAAAGATAATCGCGGATGTAATAAAGATGGCGACAGGAATTAAATACCAAAGTAAGAAAGTTAGTGAAAGGCCAAATAATTTTCCTTTGTAGCCGTTCATCATATGACGACTTTGAGTAATCGCATCAAGTGCTGAAATTTGTGGATTATCTCTTAAAATAAAGAAAGTTTGTGAGTAAGAATAGCCTTTAATAATGCCTGGAATAATGAATAAGAGCGACCATAAAAATGTGAAAATAGAAACAAGTAGAAAAGCTAAGAAAGTTCGACCAAAATCTTTAAAAGCGCTAAACATATAGGCTACATCGGGCTCATCTTGTCGGCTAATCGCTAAGAAGAACCAAGTTACACCTATCGTAATTGGTCCGGTAATAAGCATGCCAGCTACCCAACCAATAACTGGAATCCAGCCTATCGCGGCTGATACTGCTGCAGTAATAATCATGCTAAGCAAATAAACACCAATTGATATTCCCCAATGTCCCTGTAATGCACTTTTTGCAGCACGCCGCATTTCTGCATTTGTTAACATAAAAAATCTCTCCTTTTTCTATTGTTTATGTATTAAAAATAGCATATTCTACTAAGGAGTTACAGCAAAAGGCTAGCAAATTGAAATTTCTTCTAAATTATCGGAAAAATAGGATTGTTTTTCTTTTTTTAGGGAAAAGGAGAGTTAGTCTTTGATTTTTTGATGGAGGTGTCGTTTGTGAAAGAAGATGAACGTAAAGAATTAGAGGACCGCTTAATAGACCTTAGACATGAATATCAGAATCTAGTTGCAGATTCGCGTGATTTTGAAGATCCGCAGTTGCAAAACGGTCCAATGAATGCTGCAGAAGTAAGGCTTAGCAGCATCAGGCATGAAATTAAAAAAATTGAAAAACACTTAAAAAAAGATCCGATTGAATAAATAGGCAAAAAACGTCCTTTTTCTTTCTAATCGGACGTTTTTGTTTGAAACAGAGGTGAACATGAATGAAACCGATTTTTGTTGTTGGCGATGTGCATGGTGAAATAGGCTTGCTTGAGAAAATCCTTGAAAACTGGAATCGTGAAGAGGAACGCCTTTTATTTGTAGGGGATTTAATCGATCGCGGTGAAAACCCAGGTGCAGTCCTTAGGCTCGTTAAGCAATTATCAGAAGAACATGATGTTATCGTTTTAACTGGCAATCATGAAAAAATGCTACTTGATTGGTTGAAAGAACCAGCTGAAAAAATGGCGTATTACATTAGCCAAGGCGGTATGGAGACGATTCAATCACTGCTACGGGAAAATATCGAGGAAAAAATCACACCTGATGAGCTTAGCAAACGCGTCATGGAGGAGTCAGGCGAGCTAATCGCGTTTATTCAAGATCTCCCTTTATACCATGAGGAAAAGCAGTACGTTTTTGTTCATGCGGGGGTAGATTTAACGATTCCCGACTGGCATAAGACGGCAGAAAAACAGTTCTACTGGATTCGTGAACCGTTTTTATTTGGCGAGAACCGAACAGGAAAAGTATTTATTTTCGGACATACACCCGTTCAAAATTTACATAGTGATGGCTCGAGTAATATTTGGATTTCAAAAGATCAAACGCGCTTAGGAATTGATGGCGGAGCTGTGTTTGGCGGCAGTTTGAATGCTATCGTCGTGGAAGAACACGCCGTAACGAAATTATATCGAGTTGGAAAAAATGAGCCTTTTGAAACAAAATAAAGTGAATCGTTTGATGGATAGCGGTTTTCTATATATTTTGCTACAATAGGCTCATTCTAGTTAAAAGGAAGTGTCTTTATGCGGAAAGCAACCGTGATAAGTTTGCTGGCCGTGTTTTTTGTTTCTATAGTCGCCATTTTCGGCGTTATATATGTAAAAACACAACAAGAAGAAGCAAAAGTGAAGGAAACGATTATTCCAACAGTTTTTGTGCATGGCTATAAAGGAACGGCGAACTCATTTGGTCATTTATTAAATCGAATAGGAAGCGACTCTCGGACTAAACAAATCGCCATGCAAATCATGATTAAGCCAAACGGTCAATTAAAGATAAGAGGTCATCTGGATAGCCAATATAAAAACGGCGATTCAGCGGTACAAATTTTATTTGAAGATAACCGGGCGAGCCTTTCCAAGCAAACGTTATGGCTCCAAAATGCGATGAAATACATTCGGGAAAAAGAGCATATTAAAACAGTCAATTTAGTCGGCCATTCCATGGGAGGGCTTGCCATTTTAAGCTATCTTGAAAATACGCCAGTAGATGCCGCGTACCCCGTGCCACAAAAGTTTATTGCGATTGCGACGCCTTTTAATGGCATAGATAGGGCGGACTACTTTAAGTTGCAAAAAGATCCAGCCGCCCATGATTTGAAAGCTGGATCAGATGCACTTAAAAACCTCGCAAAAAATAAAACGAGGATTCCTAAAACTATTCAAATGCTCGCCATTGCTGGAGATCAAAATCATACAGGAACAGACGGACTTGTACAAGTGGATAGTGTGTTTTATGCAAGAAACTTTTTTCCAAAAGCGAATTACCAAGAACGCCTAATTTCTGGAACAAATGTGACGCATAGCGGCTTACATGAAAGCTTTGAAGTAGACGCGTTGCTAAGTCAATTTTTATGGGATTTACCAGACGGAATGGAAAAAGATAACGGTTCAAACTTAGATACCGTTCCAAATGTTGAAAAATAAAAGGACGTAGCCAAGTGGCTACGTCCTTTATTTTAATAATAAGGCGCCATAAATAAGTACACTAAAACACCAGTTAAACTAACATACAACCAAATTGGCATCGTCCAACGAACAATTTTCTTATGCTTGTCAACTTGCATCGTCCAGCCCCAGACAAGCGCGAACAGCGCAAGTGGCACAACAACCGCAGCAAGAAAACTATGCGTAATAAGAATGAAGAAATAAATCGGGCGAACAAAGCCAGTCCCACCAAATGTACTCGTTTCAGCCGAAAGAAAATGGAATGTTAAATAGGAAACGAGGAAAAATAGCGTTGAAGTAAAAGCAGCTAAAATGAAGCCACGATGCAATTTAATATTTTTCTTCACAATGATTGCCCAAAGTGCAATGACTAAGAAGACAAAAGTGAAGCTATTAAAAATCGCATTCATTCTTGGGAAAATTGTTAAGTCAAAATGAACGGCACCTTGATAACCAATTGGTGAAAAGAAAAGTAATAAAATAATAATGACAGCCACAGCAGAAAAAATCATAATTGGCCAAAAATAATTTTTATCCGTTGCAGCAGGCGTTAATTTCTCTTTATTTTGCTCCATGTAAAATAAATCCCCCTTAAAATAAGTTCAAATTCATTATACATGATTACGTCAAATAAAAAAACAATAGACTGTTGATAAACGGCAATCTTCACCATTTGTCATCAGTCTATTTTGCTTGTTACGTTTCGTTTAGCTATAGAAATTAAGCCTTACAATTTAACGATTTTCCGCTTTATTATAAGCACCATGCCAAACCGGGCCAATAAATTGGTTCAAAGCAAATCCGCCTTGAATAGCAGCAGTGACAAAATCTTTTGCCTTAGCAACCGCATCAGGAACAGACAAACCTTTCGCAAGACCAGCAGTAATCGCCGCCGCAAACGTACAACCAGCACCATGGTTATAGTTTGTGTTAACTTTTTCCACTTCATAAATCGTAAAATCATTGCCGTCGTACATTAAATCAATCGCTTTATCGCTCTCAAGCGCTTTGCCACCTTTAATGACCACATATTTTACACCAAGTTCATGAATTTTTTTAGCCGCCGCCTTCATATCCTCAACCGTTTTCAGTTTTCCAAGACCAGAAAGCTGCCCCGCTTCAAATAAGTTTGGCGTTGTCACTGTCGCAACCGGCAGCAATAAATCACGAATCGCCGCCGCATTTTCCGGCTGAATAAGCTCGTCCTCGCCCTTACAAACCATCACCGGATCAATGACAATATTGGTTAAATCGTGTGCAAGAATGGCTTCGCGAGTCGCTTTAATAATGTCCACCGAGCCTAGCATCCCCGTTTTCATTGCATCAACAGGACCACCCGATAAAATCGTTTTGAGCTGCTCCCGCACAAGCTTAGCATCAATAGGTGTCACACCGTGTGACCAGTTGTTATCTGGATCCATCGTCACAATCGTTGTGAGTGCAGAAAATCCAAAAGTTCCATATTCTTCAAATGTCTTTAAATCAGCTTGGATACCAGCGCCGCCGCTAGAATCAGAACCAGCAATAGTTAAAGTTTTTTTAATCGTCATTTTAAATTCCTCCAAAATTAATCATTTGCTTCGAGCATTTTATAAATGGCTTCCGCAACCCCGTGCTCATCATTGGTGGTGGTTTCATATTTGGCGCGTTTCTTGACTTCCGGCTCTGCGTTGCCCATCGCCACACTGTAACCTGCCATTTTAATCATCGAAAGGTCGTTCATATTGTCGCCAATCGCAAATGTTTCTTCAAGCGAAACGCCGAGGCGCTCCACATAATATTGTAACGAAATGCCTTTTTGGGCCGCGCGATTCGTGATTTCAATGTTGTCAGAAAAAGAAGAAGTAATCGCAAGTTCATTCGACACACTTAGTTCTTTTTTTGCTCGAGTTAAAATATCAGGGTTTGGCGAGAACGAAATGAATTTCAAGATGTTCATCTCCTCGTTTTCAAAAACCCGATTGACATCCGTAATTTCATGAACGTCTTTCGCTTGAAAGCGCTCCTCAATTTGTTCGCTAATCGATTGAACGGGCTTGTCAGGATGCATTTTGCGATACATTTCAATCAAAAATTCTTTACCTTGCTCTTTGTTTGTCGAAATCGGCCCGATATCAGTAAACAATTCCGTGTACATTCCTAAATCAGAAAGAATTTGAAATGTTTTTCTCGAAATATCTTTGTCGAGCGTATGTTGCAACAAAATTTTACCGTGTTCATCGCGCACTTCTGCGCCGTTCATACAAATGGCCGGCGCGTACAAATTCGCTTTGTGAATAAGCGACATCGCATCATCGTACATCCGCCCCGTACATAAAACAAAGTGGATGCCTTTAGATCTTGCAAATTCAATCGCTTTTACGTTTTCCTCAGTAACACGTATGTCGGAATTTAGTAGCGTACCGTCCATATCAGAAGCAATAACTTTAATCATAAATAAGAATCCTCCTAGTGTTTTCACTTCCTCTAGCATAGCACTTTTTAAAGAAAAATGCAGTTGTCTTGTTTAAAAAGCGCCACATTTTGCGTCCCCCGTGAAAGTTAGCTATAATAAAGCGTGAAGTATAGTGGAAAGAGGTGCTAGAATTTGAAAAAAGAAGTTGAAAAAATGCTTGCGGGCGAATTGTATGATCCGTCCAACTATGAACTCGCGCATGGTCGCGCACGCGCACGCAAACTCATTCGCGAAATCAATGATACAATAGACGCAGCAGCGCGAACTGAACTTTTAAAACGCCTATTCGGCGGAACGGGTGAAAAAGTATTTTTAGAACCGACACTCCGCGTTGATTACGGCTCAAATATTTATCTTGGCGAAAATTTCTTCGCGAATTTTGATTGCGTCATGCTTGATGTGTGCGAAATACATATTGGTGATAATTGCATGCTCGCGCCTGGCGTGCACATTTATACCGCGACGCATCCTCTTGAACCGACCGAACGAAATAGTGGGCTCGAATTAGGTAAGCCCGTTAAAATCGGCAATAACGCCTGGATTGGCGGACGCGCGATTATTAATCCCGGCGTGACACTTGGCAATAACGTCGTTGTCGCATCAGGCGCCGTTGTCACAAAAAGTTTCGGCGACAATGTTGTCATCGGCGGCAACCCAGCGGGCATTATTAAAGAAGTCAAAGGAGTTTAAATGGTGAACGTTTCAGATCAGGCGTTATTTCAAAAAATGGAGGAAGAGCTACGTCAGGCGAAGGAGCTAAGCGGCGCTGAACAAAACGCGCATCTGCACACATTGAAAATTCTCACAGAACTGGCTCTTTCTGAAACTAAAACGGATGTCGCGCCCCAAAATGATGCGGCGCACATTCCGCACGAGAGTACACCAGCTGTCCCTCCGGCTTTAAACCAAGGAAAAAAACTCGATATGTCAGACGGTGCGAATGGTGATTCGCTGTTTGATTTTTAAAGGGGGAGAACGATGAAAAAAGGTCTTATAACGGGCGGCATTTTTGCGATGCTTGCCGTCATGATTGGCGCTTTCGGTGCGCACGCGCTAAAGGATATTTTAGGCAGCCACGTGGCCACGTATGAAACGGGCGTTCAATATCAAATGTTTCACGCTGTAGCGATTTTAATTTGCGGCGTCGTCCAAGAAAAACTAAACAGCCGTCTTATTAGCGCCGCGATAATACTATTTTCTGCAGGCATCATTTTATTTTCAGGCAGCCTTTACGTTTTGAGCATCACTAAAATCACGTTTTTAGGAGCCATCACACCAATTGGCGGCGTTTGTTTTATTTCCGGCTGGCTTTGTTTTATCATCGCAGCTGCAAAATCGCGTCCCGGTTACCATTCATTTTAAAAAGGAAACCAACATTTTATTTCAAAAAAAAGTCTTTCGTCATAAAATTTTAATATAAACATTTAAAAAAAGAGGATTATTTCTATTTTTGCGGGGTATTTAATTAGCATAAGCAACGATAACTTATTTACTTTTTCTCCCTTTTTAGTGATAAGTTATCCTTTCTTACCTTAAACTCCCTTTTTGTGGCGCTATGCGGCTTGTCTAAGCCTATGGCGTCTTTTTTTGCTGATTTTTTGAGGATGGAGTGGTTGTCCTAGAGTTGGTAGAAAAATAAGTGAGTACAATGAGCTATCAATAGCTTCTAAAAATAGTGTATGGTATATTGAAATAGTAAGAAAAATACATAATATTGGAGAGGGTTTTATTTTAGAAAAATCAGGATGACTCTTCGTAGAGCCCGAGATTCCGTGAAAACTTATGATACAAGTATGCAATACATTAACCAACAGAACTTTGGTTTTCAACTTTTATGCTGATTGTTTGAATTCGAAAAACGTCTCTTGTGGTTTAACAAGAGACGTTTTTATGAATGGAATCTAACTAAAGCGCTGTAGTTTCATTAAAATCATGTTCAATGCAAGTATTTATAATCGTTCACATGGTAGAATGAATAGGCTGCGGATTGTCCTTGAACAAGTAACTGTTTAGCTGCATCGACGTATTTGGTAAGATAAATAGTATGTCCGGAGAGACTTTTTAGTCGAGTAAAAGGAGGGGTAGAATGAAAAAAACGTCAATAATTATTATAAGTATAGTACTATTAATCGCTATTGTAATCGGTATAAAAATGGGAGTTGATAAACATATGAATAACAACGAAGAAGCGGAAATGATGGAAATTGTACATAGTAAAGAAGCGGAAAAAGTTTATAAAAAAACAATAATGTATAATGATCCTAAAGCTTTTACAAGTGAAGGAGTTATATACACATACAAAATTGATGATAGTAGTATAGAAGAAAATCCTATGGGGGGGATAATGGTTAACTTAATCATTAACAACGACAGCGACTTAGTAATCGATATTATATTAAGCAAAGATAGTGATAGAGGTGAATTAAGCGATGATGCGGGTGGAACCTCTGAAAAACTAGAAAGGCTTTTAGAGAAAGAAGGGAATTGAAATGGCAACTATGCTCACAGAAAAGAACCGAGTTCAGATTGCAAAACAGCAGTATAATAAAAATATGGACGTTGGAAAGCCTATAAAAATCGACGGGGGAAGAAAAATAGGTACACTTTCAGAAAAAGTGAACAACAAAGCAACAGGCGAACAAACATACATAGTTACTAATGGGAAAAATAAAGTAACAGCCAATTCCTCGCTCTCAGAACGTGAGAAAGTTAAAGAAGTAACTGTTTTATACCGCGGCTCCACTGCCCCTAATGAACTATCGTGGGGCGCACCTGAAGTGAATAACGACTTTGCAGCGGATTGGTTGCAGAATGATGTTCCTGCAGCAGCAATGGTTTTAGTGGGAAAAGGGGGAGGTACCCCACAGTTAAAAAGTTCAGCGAATACTTTGAAAAAAACGCTTGAAACTTATCCGAATGCAAAAATTAATATATATGGACATTCACTTGGTGGAATGAACGGACAATACGCAGTCGCAAACCTAAGCAAGAAGCAACTTAAAAGAATAACAGGTGCATATCTTTATCAATGTCCTAATGTTTATAATCTTCTAAATGCCGACCAAAAGAAAATAGCAGACGCTTTCACAGCTTCTAACAAAGGATTCATCTATACCGATCAACTTGACTTGATTGCGCTAGGTTACGGGGAGAATAAACCTACAATAGGAAATGTGTTATTTGTAGATGGAAAAGATGTAGGGGATATGGGCAAGCAACATATGTGGGGCGGTTATCAATTTGACAAAAATGGAAATTTAAAACTAACCAAAGCAGGGAACAGAAAAAAAGCCGCAATACTTCAAGCGGAAGGTCTGAAAAATCTTGCAAAACTAAAGAAAAAATTAGGAGCTGGTGGCGACTTGTCATCATCAGAAGAAAAGTACCTTGAAGCATCAGAAGCGTTTATCCGTGTTGGAACAATGCAAATGGAAGCAAAGCAAATGTGTGAGGAACTGGAAAAACTATACAAAAAAGATATGGAAAACGCAAGTGAACTTTGGCAGAAAACGCACTCGGATGCTAGAAGCTTAGGGGACTCACTATCAGAAACTGAAATTATCGGCGCGCTTTCGGACGGTGGGGCAACAGAGGCAAAAATAAAGCTTAAGCCAATCGCAAAACGTACTAAAAAGCTAGGGAAACTCAAAGAAATCGAACAGGATTATAATGATATAATTAATCAAATTCAACAGGCAATTAATGAAGTGCTAGAAAAAGATCGAGAATTAGCGCGGAAAATCGCGGAGGGATGAGACTTTGGAATTATCAAAAAGGACAATCATGCAACGTATAGACGATATAGAAGACGATTACAAGCGACAAATGAGGCGATTAGAAGCAGTAGAAGAAGACATGCGACATGCTGGCAATCAATTTTTAAAAACGCTAGATGTAAAAGCCGAACGTTTACGTTTTATGATTTCAAACTATGCCCCCGAAACGATTCCCCCGCTTTCACACGGATACAATATGATAACTCGTACACATGATGAAGCTATTCATATGATGCGTGAGGAATTAGAGAAGATTGAGGCACAACGGGAAGATATAGAAGCACAGTATAGAAAAGATATAGGATGCTTTAAAGATAATTTAATGAAGATAGACAGAGAAAGCGAGGAATGACAACATGAGCAACTCAATCGGGGACATGTTAGGCGATGCGAGAAAGAAACTAGAGAAATCACTTATTACTACCTTTATAGCAAGTCACGCAGTTGCATCGGCTGAAAATCGGGAACAGTTGACGAAAGAAGCGGAAAAAGAAAAGACGGAAACCTTTAAAAATAATGACAAGAAACATATAGAGAAACTTAAAAGTGCTATTAAAGGTAATTGGTTCAAAGCAGCACAAAAAGCACTAGAAAACACTAGAAATAAATGTAACGATATTTGAAGCGTTGGCGGGGAGCGACCGCTTTTTTTATGTTAAAAACCGTATTCCACAAGGGAATACGGCTTTTAGAATTAACTTTCATGCGAAATATCATAAATATCCATATTTCGTTTAAACCTCACAACTAGAAGCTCGTCTGAAACATCTCCGGGAAGTATGAGATCAAGAGTAGCGTCAATCTCATTTTCTGAATCTGGCGCAATTCAGACAAACCTTCCTTTTCTTCAAAAGAGAGAGTTCCAAGTAGTTGTGTACTAAGGGTTATCATTGTCATCGCTTCTATTTTAATAGGATTACACCATATTAAAATAGAAGTTGATTATTGCTTTATTTGATTATCTAGCCCCGGGAAAGAATTTGAAGCACCGTCAAACGGACTGATATAAAGATTATTAGCAGGAAGCACAGTTACATGAATCGTTTCTTTTACGAGCCCCTCACACGTATAAATCTTCATCTCTACAGTTCCCGCGCCTAGCGCAAAAATCTTAAATTTATTAGCCCCCGTAAATAAAACTTCTGCAATCGATAAATCAATATTACCAATCGACCCTAGGTTAGCAGCACCAGCAGGGTACGGATTTGCTTGTAGTTCAACCACGTCTCCAACCCTCAAAACAAGATTATTTCTGCTTAAATCATAGCGTTCTGTTGGCAAATAAGCCGTTGATTGGAAGGAAGTAGAAACAGAACGGTTAGCTGTTGAAGTTGCGTAAATTGTGTAACTTCCAGCTGAAAGTAATGTAACACGGCCATTTTGGTCAACTGAAGCAACACTAGGGTTTGAACTCGTCCAACTAATGTTTCTCTCAGTCGCATTACTAGGCTCGATTGTCGCTTCCAGTTGATAAGAATCCCCAACAAGCTCACATCTGTTTTTACCAATCGCTTTTAAGCTAATCTTTGTTGGGTTAACTTTATTATCAACAACCGTAACGTTAATAGTTCCACGCTCACTATAATCCAAAGCATATGCTTTTACCGCTGTTGTCCCCACACTTAGCCCATGAATCACAACTTGATTATTAGTTACCATTTGCGCACTAGCAGCAGAGGGATTACTATTGTTTAAACTTCCCATTGCTTGAGCACCTTCCGGATAAGGTGTGACATTCACCGTAACCGATTGCCCCCGTTCTAAAACAACGTTAGTTTGACTGATGTCGAACCGCTGAAGTCTTGGATAAGCCTGTCCGCTTAGAGTGTTACTTCTTACCCCGCCAGAATTTGTCGTTGCATAAATTTGGTATGTCCCAGGAGAAAGTACTCTGACAACGCCACTACTGTCTACCGAGGCCACATTTGGATTTGAACTAGCCCAAGTAACCGATTTATTGGTTGCATTGTCCGGTTTGACTGAGGCTTGAACTTGATAGGAGTCACCTACTTCAAATGAATACCCCGTCCGAGAAATCGTGACACTCGTTGGAATGACACTCGGGTTTTGAACAGTAATCGTCGCAGTAGCCGTCTTACTCCCATCATTTGTCGTGACCGTAATGACTGCAGTCCCAGACTTAATACCAGTTACTCGACCAGTTGCGTCTACAGTGGCAACTGTTGTATCACTACTTCGCCATGTGATATTTTTGTTTGATGCATTACTAGGGGAAACAGTTGCTGCTAATTGTACTGAACTGCCTTCATTAATCGTACTTGACGTTGGTAAAAGGCTGACACCTGTTACAGCAATTGGGTTAACTGTAATTAATGCTGTTGCTGTTTTATTCCCGTCTGCTGTCGTGACTGTGATTGTAGCAGTCCCAGGTTTAATAGCCGTAACTCGTCCGTTTGAATCAACAGATGCGATAGCCGCATTGCTACTTTGCCATGTGACGTTTTTGTTTGTTGCATTACTAGGTAGAACAGTCGCCGATAGCTGAGTAGAACTCCCAACGTTGATAGCTGAAGTGGTTGGGGAAACTGATACTCCTGTAACTGCAGTTCCTTTCGTGACAGTTATATTCCCTAGGTAGTTATCAAAGATATAATTATCATTTGTTGAGGCCAGCACCTTAAAGCCTTGTATTTTTGTATCAGATACATTAAGCGAGAGTGTTGCGATACCCGAATCATTTGTATAAACTCGGTAGAAGTAACCTACTTGTTCTGCATCAAAGCGTATTTCTGCATTGGGAATGACTCGCCCATCTGGATCCTTTACAGTGACTTTATATGTCACATAAGATGAAGTAGTAATAACTGGTTTATCCACTTCGGCGGTTACTTGATACTGCGCTCTTGTTTTGTTCGGATTTTCTGCTGAAAAGAAAGCCGTATCATATGAAATATTAGGTTTTGCTACTCCACTCGGATTTTTAAGTCCAGAGATAGTAACTTGATACTCATCTCCCACATTAATAACTGATTGCTCAGGACGGAAAATGATGCAATATGGTGTACCATAGTTGGCTTTCTCGATTGCGAAGTGTTTGCCATTTGTACCAGCTGACATGCCATTGTAGAATCTAGTGACAACACCTGTCTTCTTATTGGTCATACTTACTTCTACACTATCAGAGTAATTAGCTCCATAAATATTTTGGTCTAGTGAAATGGTCCATGCTTGACCACGATTACTTTGGAGATTGTCAAACATTTCTACTGGGAAATAACCAGCAGACGGCCAAGATACAAAATCTTTTTGGGCGGTAGTATTAGATGTATCAAATACTTTCATCGCTGAGTAGGTCACATTGGTTTGACTAGTTGCTGCTCCAAAACCAACTTTTCCCAATTTCGGGTTAAGAATCCAGCGGCGATGCCCCATTGTAGCAAGATTGCTTTCTCCTTCTTTCATGTAACTTATCACTGATAGACCAGCGACCGTGTCATTGTTACTACCTGTACTTAAATTTGAACTACTGGTGGCTGCTTTTCCTTTTTCATATGAAGCTTCAGCCATCCCTTTTTCATTATCTGGTCGGTGATTAAGTCCTGAATTATTCACACTTAAAAGATAAGCTCCAGCTTGTGCTTGATCGTTTAATGTGGCATCTAGTGTAACATTGCTAGGGACGCCAGCTAAATAACGACTAAAGTTAGTCATATTGATGCCATTTTGCAATGTTTGTTGTGTCAGGACTCCTTGCTGATTGTATGGTGCTACAAAGCTTGGTGCAGTTAAATATGGACTATTTGTTGACGTAGGGGTCTTCCAAGCATTCCACTTTGTGACGATGTCTTCAATGGTGTTGCCTTGATTTAAATATTTTCCCGTTACTGCTGAAGCGTGTGTTTCTGGTATTGCTGGTTGGATTATCATTGAGAGTAGTAATATCAAGATAAGCCAAAATGAAACTCTCTTTTTTGTTCTTCTTTCCATTTTCAGCACTCCCCTGTGCAAATTTTTTATGTCTTAAAGAAACAAATGTTTCTGAAAAACCATTAATATTTAAGGCGAATTGAAGGAATAGTTTAATTTAAAACGCTGATATTAAGAAGAAATTTACATTTATAGCATAACATAGTTTAAAGTATTATAAAATACATTTTTTAGAATATTTTAAAAACATTATAATAATTATCTTTTACGTCGTTGTTTTGATAAAAAAATAACTTTTATAGGTATAATTGCTATCAGTTGACGAAACTGGGAGCAAATGCGATAAACTAAATGGGAGAAGGAGATGAGCCGATGAATATTAAGAAAGTAAGTGAAGTGACAGGTGTTTCAGCGGACACAATTCGGTACTACGAAAAAATTGGTTTGATTGCGCCGGTGAAGCGGAATGGTAATGGAATACGAGAATTTGATGAGGACGACATTCGTTGGATTGTCTTTAGTCGGCAGATGCGGAGAGCTGGTTTGTCGATTGAGTCATTGGTAGAGTATTTATCGTTATTCCGGCAAGGTGATTCGACGGTTGACGCGAGAATAGCTTTAATCCAAGAGCAAAAAGAAAAACTAGAAGCGAAAGCCGCGGAACTTCAAGAGGCGATAAGCCGTTTGCAGTTTAAATTAGAAAATTATGGACATGTGCGAGCTGCGGAAAACAAATTGCGGAGCTTTGAAGTAAATAGGGTTTGAAATTTTGTTTATTTTTTTTACAAAAACGCTTGACTTAGAGTTCACTTCAAGCTTTATGATAGGGGAGTAAAGGAGGAGTCGAAATGGAGTATGTGAAATTTGGTAATACTGGTATGGACGTATCAAAAATTTGTCTAGGTACAATGGGCTTTGGTGATGCAGAGAAGTGGATTCACAAATGGGTGCTTGGTGAGACGGATAGCCGCCAAATCATCAAAAAAGCGCTCGACCTCGGCATCAACTTTTTTGATACGGCAAACATTTACTCTTTTGGGGAAAGCGAAAAAATTGTTGGGCGTGCACTGAAAGATTTTGCAAATCGCGACGATGTTGTTCTCGCGACAAAAGTGCATCAAACCATGCGCCCGGGGCAACCAAATAGTGGTGGACTTTCTCGCAAAGAAATCCTAACTGAAATCGACCATAGCCTAAAACGGCTAGAAACCGATTATGTTGATCTTTATATTATTCATCGTTTCGACCAATTTACGCCTGTCGAAGAAACGATGGAAGCTTTGCATGATGTCGTGAAGGCTGGAAAGGCCCGCTATATTGGCGCCAGTGCCATGTACGCATGGCAATTCCAAAAAGCACAACGCATCGCAGAAAGAAACGGCTGGACTAAATTTGTATCCATGCAAAATCATTACAATTTAATTTATCGTGAGGAAGAGCGGGAAATGATTCCATTTTGTGAAGATGAAAACATAGCGCTAACGCCGTATAGTCCGCTAGCATCTGGTCGCCTTACGCGTGATGTTTCCGAAAAAACGGAGCGTTCAGCGACTGATACGATTCAAAGTTCTAAATATGATGGCATGATGGAAGCGGACATCGGAATTATTGAGCGCGTCGCCGAACTGGCGAATAAATACGCGGTTTCGCGCGACCAAATTGCGTTAGCATGGTTGCTGAATAAACCAGAAATCACCGCACCAATTGTGGGCGCACAAAAAGAACGGCATTTAGAAAGTGCTGTTTTGGCGCTAGATTTAAAACTAACATCAGAAGATATGGCATTTTTAGAGGAACATTATATACCTCATCCAGTTGTTGGGGCGCTTCCAAATCAAAAATAGACAAATAATTTTATAAATAGTAATGTGCGAGGTTCAGTGTTTAGAATCTCGCATTTTTGCATAAAAATCAGATTTGTTTATAAAATAACTTTCAGAATTTTATTTTTTATATTATAATGTAAATTGACTGCTTGAAGTATTCTTTTGGCAGAATAATATGGAAAGGGAGAAAAAGAGACAGAAACAACATGGAAAATACAATTAAGGAGGAGACTATGAAAAAGTTTTTACGTTTGTTAGCGGGAATTAGTTTTATTTTTGCAAGTTTATTTTTGTTATTGCCAGGAAACCAAGTTGATGCGAGGGAATATCCAACAGGATCATTAAAAGATCCAATAGGGGTTTATGAGCAACCTAAACCAAAACAACTACTTAGGTCAACGCCTTTACCGACTAAGTATGATCCTCGTTTAACTGGAGGAGACACATCAGTTAAAGATCAGCAAACAAGAAACATTTGTTGGTCGTTCTCTTCAAATGCTTCTATTGAAACGGCTGCTTTAAAACAGTTTGGCGTACCCTATGACCTTTCTGAACTTTATACGGACTACTATTCGGCAAAAGATGCAGACGGAATAATTGGAAATAACCCAAAAGCATATAATCGTACTTTAGGCGGTGGAGGATTTGAGACTATGGCTCTCTACGAAGCGATGAATTGGGAGCTACCAGTTTCTGAAAATAAAATGCCATATAATACGAATGCATCGTATTTACCTTCTTTAAATGTTTTATCTGAAAAGCCACTTATTCATCAACAAGGAATAAATCTGATTGGAGGACTTTATGTAACAGCAAGTGTTGAAGAGCAAAATCAAAAGGTGAAAAGAATTAAAGAACATCTTGTGAAAAATGGTGGACTCACATACCAGTGGAAGGCGGATGGGCAATATCTTCAAGAGTATATAAATAGTACAACAAGCGCAGTATATGTACCTAAAAGTGACTATACTACCATTGATCATTCTACTTTAATTGTTGGATATGATGATAATTATAGTAAAGAAAATTTCAAGTCAAATGTTAGACCTCAAAATAATGGGGCCTTTATTGTTAGAAATAGCTGGGGAACCAATTGGGGGGATAAAGGTTACTACTATGTGTCTTATGAAGATGCTTATATCTTAACTTCTGTTATGTACGGTGCAAAACAAATGGAAACGAGCCAGAACTACGATAATATGGTTGCTATGGCAGAATTTGCACTGACCGGTTGGTATACTTCAACAACGGATACGTACATTGCCAATGTTTTTGATGCACCTAATGATTCAAAAGAATCCATTGAAGCGATTGCGATTAATACACTTCAATATGATACACCGTACGAAATTTATATTAATCCAAACAGTTCGGATAAATCATTCACTAACTTAAAGCTTGTTGCAAGAGGAGTAAAGGCAGACGCTGGTTTTGAAACAATTAAATTAAGTGAACCTGTACCAATCACAAGTAATGATAAGTATGCGGTTGTGATTAAGTTTTCGCTACCAAGTGGAGTTTCAACATTGCCAATCCCGATGTCCAATCACGAAGAAGTAAGTTATCCGCGTAATTCTGTGAAATCTGGAACAAGTTTCTTCTCAATCTCCACTAATCAAGCGAGTATGCGCTGGTATGAAGCTTCTTCACCGATTATTTGGGATGACAAAATAGCTCGTAATTTTTACACAAACGTCTATACAACTACAAACAATACCCAAGAAAAAATTAAAGATGTCTTTTTAGATGCGGATTTAGCAAATGAAATTGCTCGGCAGTTGAATAAATCTGTAGAAGATAATTTTACTACGGAGGATGCTGGTAAAATTACGCAACTACGTGTAGATGATAAAGTTTCCGATGCTACAGGGATTGAAAGATTAAATAATCTAACTCACTTAATCTTTTATGGGGGAACTGAAAAACTTGAAAAAATTGATCTCAGTAAGAATCTAAATTTAACCTATTTAGATTTGGGAAATAATAATTTTTCTACACTTGATTTAAGGCAGAATAAAAAATTAGTTCGAATTAATTTGTATAAGAATCAATTGACAAATCTTGATTTAAGCCAGAACACAGCGCTTGATTATCTTTCCTTAAGTTATAATAAGCTCCAACAGTTGGATGTTAGTAAGAATACGAACTTAACATATATTGTTGCTGGCGGAAATCAGTTAAGCAATCTAGACGTTAGTAAAAATACTAAATTGAGTAATCTTTGGATTCATAATAACAAGTTGACGACTATTAATGTGAGCAATAATACCGAATTAAGAGGGATTAGTATGGGAGGGAACCCAGTTTATTCACTGACGTTACCATACCTGCCTAAACTGGACTTCTTAGATGTGCAACGTACCCCTTCACTCAGCTCACTTGATTTATCAAGATTGCCTAATCTTAGGACGCTACATTTAAACAATGCCAATCTTTCTTCGATAAATCTTAGTCAAAATCTTAAATTGAAATTCCTATATCTAGAGTACAATAAGCTAACTAAAATTGATTTGCGGAATAATGTGGAACTCTATGAACTTTATTTGCATCGGAATCTTTTAACGGAACTGGATTTAAGTAAAAATGTAAAATTAAATCGTTATTTTTATGATTCTGATACAGTCACAAATTTTATCGCGCCACAAAAATAAATAAATTATAATGAACAAAAAAAGAAGCAAAATCAGGTGATAACCATGGAAAATGGCTTGTTCGCCTGATTTTTGCTTCTTTTATTAAATCATAAAAAATCTTTCAATCTCTTCATGCGGCAATAAATTCCCAATGAAGAATGCGCCAAACTCGCCGTAACGTGCACTTGTTTCGTCAAAGCGCATTTCCGTGACAATTCGCTTAAAGTCAAGTGCATCGTCCGCAAACAAAGTGACGCCCCATTCGTAATCGTCAAGGCCGATGGATCCGCCAATAATTTGGCTCACTTTTCCAGCGTAACTGCGGCCAATCTGACCGTGATCGCGAATAAGTTGTTGGCGCTCATTCATTGGGAGCATGTACCAATTATCCGCACCATCGCGTTTTTTATTCATCGGATAAAAGCAAATATGTTTTTTGTTCGGTAATTTTGGATAAAGCCGGGCGCGGACATGTTTGTTTTGATACGGATCCTCGTCACCCGCCATATGTGAGGCTAAATAATTGCTTAACTCCACAACTGAAATATAGGAATATGTAGGGACTAAATAATCCGCAATCGCGAGCTTATTGAATTCGTTTTCCACCGCATTTAATTCTTCTAAAGTTTCCCGAAGAACAAAAAATACAAAATCAGCTTTTTGCCCTAAAATCGTATACAGCGTTTGTTCGCCAGATCCAATGTTTTTTGTCACTTCTAAATTCGCTAAAAATGTGCTAAATTCCGTTAAAATCCGTTCGCGGTCAGCCGTAGAAGTTTCTCGCCAAGACGTCCAATCTACCGCCCTGAAATCATGTAAAGAGTACCAGCCATCTAATGTTTTTACTGCTTCATTCATTAGGTTTCACACCTTTCTTATGTCACTAAAATAAGTGTATCATAGCCAAATTCGAAAGTCTTTTTTTCTGTTTTAGAAAAAAGCGGCTGGAATAAATTCCAGCCGCTTGAAGTGTTAAGGTGTCGATACAATTGCTGTGGCTGACCCAGTTAGCGCCCACGAATTGATTGCATTTGGCAAAATAAAGTGGTCGCCTTTTTTAACAGGCGTTTCAGCCCCGTCAATGGTAAGCGCAGCAGCGCCGTCTAAAATGCTTACAAGCGTATATGGCGCCGTCGCATCAAATCTCGCAGTGCCGTCAATTTCCCATTTGTAAACGCTGAAAAAGTCGTTTGACACAAAAGTCGTAACGGTTACTCCGTCTCGTTTTTCAACCTGAATATCAAGTAATGCATCGTGATGCGGAATTTTTGTGACGTCGATGGCTTTTTCTAGATGAAGCTCGCGCGTGTTGCCGTCCGCATCTTTACGATCATAATCGTACACACGGTAAGTTGTATCCGAACTTTGTTGCGTTTCAAGAACTAGCGTGCCAGTGCCAAGCGCGTGAATCGTCCCACTTGGAACATAGTAAAACTCGCCCGGCGCGATTTTCACCTTGCGTAGCAACTTGTCCCACTCGCCGTCCGCAACCATTTTCACAAATTCATCTTTAGACTTCGCATGGTGCCCGTAAATCAGCTCCGCGCCTTCCGCGCAATCAATAATATACCAACATTCCGTCTTTCCAAGCTCGCCGTTTTCATGCACTTTCGCATACGCGTCGTCCGGGTGAACTTGCACGGATAAATCCGAATTTGCATCCAAAATCTTTGTTAGTAGGGGGAAAACTGGGTCTTTCGGATTTCCAAAAAGTTCCGGATGTTCTGTCCATAGTTGGATGAGTGTTTTCCCAGCAAACTCGCCATTTTTGACAGTGGATGGACCATTCGGGTGCGCAGAAATAGCCCAGTCCTCGCCAGTCTTGTCAGACGGAATATCATATCCGAAGTAATCGTGCAGTTTTGTGCCGCCCCAAATGCGGTCTTGAAAAACAGGGTTTAAAAATAAAGCCTCTTTCATCGTGAACCTCCTCGGTTAAATATGTAATCTCTACAAAAGTATATACCAATTAAAAGTTAAATGCTACTTATTTCCGCCTAAAAATCCTTGTTTTTTCAACCCTTCTGGAATGCCGGTAAAATAAGGTTGCGCATAAAATTTAGCAATGCGTTCCGTATAGCCAATAGAACCTTCACGTTCGGAATAAGGAATAATCGTTACATCATATTTTTCAAGCAGCGGTAAAGTGTCTGTTTGGTAGGTTTCTTCAAAATAAACAGCTTCTTTAGGTAAACGAGGTCGGATTACGGATTCGGTATCCGGATAGCCCACACAAAGCCCAACAATTGGAATCACCATTTCAGGTAGCCCAAGAAATTCGGAGACCTCCGTAAACTCACGTCTAATTCCACCAATACAAACCGTCCCGTAGCCAAGACTTTCAGCCGCCGTTAGCGCATTTTGACAAGCTAAACCAACGTCAGTTGCGGCAACAAGCAGTAAGTCTTCGTCGCTTTTCGCATTAAATGCCGTCTGATATTTCGCGCTCGCCAAATTGGCACGATGAAAATCCCCAACAAATACAAGAAAAATGGAGCATTCCGCCACATATGGATTTTTCGTCAGCTCCGCTAACTTTTGTTTACGTGCAGCGTCTTTTACCCCGACAATGGAATATTGTTGCCCATTAATCCAAGATGGTGCACTTTGAGCCGCGCGGATAATTAAATCTAAATCGGTCTCAGGAATACTTTTTCCAGGTATGTACTTGCGAATCGAACGGTGGCTTAACATTTGCTCAATGACTTTATTCAAATTAAATCCTCCTCCAAAATCAATTTCTTCTTCAAGTATAGCTTTCTTCAAGCGAAATGTTAACGCTATACTTGAAAAAAATGCCAATTTTTTCTACACTAGAAGAGAGAAAGGGTGTGAACGTCTTGGAAATAAGCAAACAAGAACAAGATCGGCTGTTTTTAGAAGAAACATTTTTAACTTCAGAAGAATCCGCTAAATTTTTAGGCGTAACGAAGCAAGCCATACAGTCTCTTGCGAAACGCAACATTATTCCGCACATTCGCAAAGGAAATGTCCTACTGTTCCACCGAATAGATATCGAAACTCGCTTGGCAAACCAGACCGAATTACGCAAAAAATATCGCCCGTATGAACATTAAAAAAGGGGATGAAACCATGGAAGATTGGAATAAATTTAAAGAAAGAGGGTTTGTAGTAAAGGAAACCGGTCCTGTTTACTACACCGCCAACATGGATGAAACCATCGCTTGGTTCACCAAAACACTCGGTTGGTACTGCGAAATTGATGAGCGCGACGAAAATGGAAGCGGCACATATGGCTGTGCGTTTGACCTCCCGCGTGAATTTGAAAGCCTACATATCGCACCATTTACTGGCTTCCATCTTTTATACGGCGAACCAAAAGGCGGTACCGTCGCTTTCATGAAAGTGCAAGGCATCGAAAAACTGCACGCTCACGTCATAAACAGTGGCTGGGAGAAAGTCACCTTACACGCTGCCGCCGATTTTGAAACAAAGCTCTGCCAAGTAGAAACAATTGATGGCTACACTTTGCAGTTTTTTGAATAAAATTGAATTTTAAAAGGAGGGCTGGAAGTGGAAAAACCAGATTATTTAAAAGAAACTTATCAGGAAACAACTTTTAAATTAGCGAATAATGGGCCACGCGACATCTCCGTTTTAAAAGAAGTCATCGCAAATGTGGACGGGGAAACTGCGAGCGATATTTACGGTACAGGTTCGTTGATTTCAAATTTTGAAGAAAAAATGGCAGGGGTTTTAGGTCTGGAACAAGCAGTTTTCTTCCCAAGCGGTACGATGGCACAGCAAATTGCGCTTAGAATTTGGGCGGATGAAAAAAACATACCGCGCGTTGCCTATCACCCGCTCGCTCATCTGGAAATCCATGAGGCAGACGGCTTGAAAAAGCTTCACAATATTGAAACCGCGCTACTTTGCGAACAAGACCGCGTACCAACACTTGAAGACATTCAAACTTTGGGTGAAAAAGTAGCCTGCGTTTTACTCGAGCTTCCTCAAAGGGAAATTGGCGGGCAACTACCAAGTTTTGAAGAACTCGTTCAAATTTCCGAATACTGCAAACAAAACGGCATTGCGTTACATTTAGATGGTGCACGCCTTTTTGAAGTATTGCCTTTTTACCAAAAAGAAGCGAGCGAAATTTGTGCGCTGTTTGATACCGTGTACATTTCCTTTTATAAGGGCATAGGCGGCATTGCCGGCGCAATTTTAGCTGGCCCAACTGATTTTCTCAAGCAAGCTAAAGCATGGAAACGGCGTTACGGTGGGGATCTAATCAGTTTGTACCCGTACATTTTATCGGCCGATTACTATTTTGAAAAACGCAAAACTAAAATGGCGCTGTATTTTGAAAAAGCGAAGGAGCTTGCCGCTCGTTTCAATGCGCTTACAGATGTGAAAACCATTCCAGAAATCCCTGTTTCAAACATGTTCCACGTGCAATTTGATGCGCCGCTAGCAGATGTGGCGAAGCGAATTGCGATTGCCCAGTCCAAAACCGATATTGGTGTGACCGGCTATTTGCTTGAAAAAGGAAGTCACACATGCACGTTTGAAATCCCGATAGGTGACGCCTATTTGGAAATCCCAAATGACCAGCTGGACGAATTGTTTTCCGAACTTCGCTAATCATATTTTAAATTTTACAAAAAAAAGCAACCTTTCTCTCCAAGTTCAAAGGGGAAAAAGTGTTGCTTTTTAGCATTTTCTCATAGAAAAAATTATTTTAGATGTGTGGGTAGCTCATTTTCAGACTCGCATGTTTTCTCAAGCTCACAAGCTGCACATTTTCCTTGTCTGCTCTTTTTTGTGAAGCGAACAAGGGCAAAAATCGTATAACCGAATATAAGTCCACCAAGCAAAAGATTAACAAAAATAGCCATAGCACATTCAAGCCCTTTCTTAAATAAATAGATTTCCAATTTGATACACAAGAAGAACAATTACGTAGGCAGTTAATAGCGGATAGAGCGTTGCGAATGCAGTCCATTTCCATGACGCCGTTTCCTTCCGAATGGCCGCAACAGTCGCAAGGCAGGGGACATAAAGCAAGATGAACAACATGAAACAGTAGGCAGAAAGCGGAGTGTAAAATGCGCTAACAACGCTCCCAAGGCTGTCTTCTCCAACTGAATAAATAATCGCCATCGTTGAAACCACTACTTCTTTAGCTAAAAACCCCGGAATTAAAGTTGCGCCGGCTTGCCAAGTGCCAAAACCGAGGGGAACCAAAAGAGGCGCTAAAAAGCCGCCAATCATAGCGAGAAAGCTTTCGCCCATCGGAACATCAAACCCGCCTGGGCCAGCGTAATTGAGCAACCAAATGATGACCGAACCAGCAAAAATAAACGTGCCTGCTTTTTTCAAAAAACCTTTGCCTTTTTCCCATGTGCTGCGCCATAGCGTTTTGAATGAAGGGAAACGATACGGTGGCAGTTCAACGACAAAAACCGAATTATCGTTTTTAAGTAGCGTTTTGGATAAAATTTTAGTCATGAGAAGCGCCATCACAATGCCAATGACGTAAAGCGAGAGCACAACGAGCGCTTGATACTGCGCAAAGAAAACACCGACAAATAGCGCATAGACGGGAAGTCTCGCAGAGCACGACATAAATGGCGTAATCAAAATCGTCAATGTACGTTCTTTGGATTCTTCGATGGAGCGAGCCGCCATGATGCCTGGAACGTTGCAGCCAAAGCCAATGATCATCGGAATGAAGGCTTTGCCGTTTAGCCCAAACATTTCCATAATCCGGTCCATCACAACCGCAATCCGCGCCATATAGCCAGAATCTTCAAGCAGCGAAATAAAGAAGAAAATCACCAAAATTTGCGGAACGAACACGAGCACACCGCCAACACCCGCAATAATACCGTTTGTGATTAAATCAATTAAAAAATGACTTGTACCCAAGGACGCCAAAAATTGCGTGGTGAAATCTGTTAGTGGACCGCTGAAAAACCCGTCAAGCAAATCAGAGAGCGGCACGCCAACCCATGTAAATGTAATTTGAAAAATCAGCCACATGATACCAAGGAAAATGGGAATGCCGAAAAAACGATGGGTCACAATTTGGTCAAGCTTATCTGAAAGTGGCACGTTAGTTCCCGTGTAGGTGACCGCTTCCACACAAATATCTTGGATAAAAGCACGTCTAGTTTCGAATATCTCACTTTCAATGCTGCGTGTAAGTTTCATCGCCGTTTCCTCACGAATCTGTACGGCCGCCGAATAAAAAGGCTCATCTTGAATATGCTTTTCGGTCACAGGATTGGCAGTGAGAAATTGGAGCGCGAAAAAGCGCAAATGCTTACGCGGAGCCGTGTTTTCCAAAAGAGCAGAAAGGTCTTGAATGGCCCGTTCGATTGGTTTTGCGTAAGGTAGCTTTAGCGAATGATTTCGCGTGGCTTTTTCGTCGGTCAGTGTGGCAAGAATTTCTTCTGTCCCTTTGCCGGAGCGTGCGATGACGGGCAAAACCGGTATTTTGAGCGCCCTCGCCAGTTTCGGAATGTCAATTTTGATCCCACGGCCTAGCGCCACATCGACCATATTGAGTCCCATTACGACAGGCGCCCCAAATTCGAGCAATTCAATCGTTAAATTTAAATTCCGCTCAATTTGCGCTGCATCAACAATATTTAACATCGAATCAAATTTTTCTTCTATTAAAAAACGCGTTACAACAGTTTCGTCACGCGAGATAGGATGAATATCGTATATGCCCGGTAAATCAATGAGCTTACCTTTTTCCGCTTTTAATGTGCCGACTTTCTTTTCAACAGTCACGCCACTCCAATTGCCGACGTATTCGTATGAACCAGTCAGCGCATTAAAAAGCGATGTTTTACCAGTATTAGGGTTTCCGAGTAAACAATATGTATTAGCCATTTCGTTCCACCACGATTTCGCAAGCATCACAACTTCGAATACTAATGTACTGTCCTTTTGTTTCAATTGTGCAAGGACCGCCTAAAAAGCCTTTTTGTTTCATACATAGTTCGCAGCCTTCCATGCAACCAAGCGCCAGCAGACGTCTTTTGAGCATAGAGCTGGAAACATTTAAAGCAGAAATTTTACCGCGTTCGCCGGTTGAAAGTTCATTGAGTCGCATGCATCGTTCCTCCCATCGTTCAAAATGAGTTTGAGAATCATTATCAATTAAGTTCATTTTATCACAATATCTCAAAAAGTAAATGGTTGTTTAAAAAAAATATAAAGAAAGCGATATTTAGTGTAAAAATAACTCTCTAGAATTCATACAGTTTAGAAAAAATTGTAGTACAGATAAATGACGCAAAAATCCGTTTTTTTATGGCTTTTCCTGTTAACTTCATACATTTTATAGTATGATAAGAAAAGAAAATGAATTTGTGTGAAATTGGAGGAATAAAAGGAAATGAGCGATTTATTGAGAAGTATTAAAGAACAAGTTGCTGGAAAAGGAGTTCGTATTGTCCTTCCAGAAGGAAAAGATGAGCGAATTGTTGGAGCAGCAGCACGCCTTGCCGAAGAAGGTGCGATTACTCCTATTTTATTAGGCCAAAAAGCAGAAATTGAAAAAGCTGCAAAAAATGCTGGTGTTTCAGTCGACGGAATCGAAGTGAAAACACCAGAAACGGATCCATTATTTGATGAACTCGTGGCAGCCTTTGTCGAACGTCGTAAAGGAAAAGCAACAGAAGAAGACGCGCGTAAGTTGCTACAAGATCCAAACTATTTTGGAACGATGCTTGTATACACTGGAAATGCAGATGGTTTAGTAAGTGGTGCCATTCATTCAACAGGGGATACAGTTCGCCCGGCACTTCAAATTATTAAAACAAAACCTGGTATTTCGAAAGTAGCTGGTGCGATGATTATGGTGCGTGATGCGGAACGTTACCTATTTAGCGATGTCGCCATTAATATCGCACCAACAGCTGCTGACTTAGCAGAAAATGCCATTGTAAGTGCAGAAACTGCACAAATTTTTGGTATCAAGCCGCGCATTGCCATGCTCAGCTTTTCGACAAAAGGATCGGCAAAGTCTGAGGAAACTGAAAAAGTTGCAGAAGCAACTAAACTAGCGAAGGAAAATGCGCCAGAATTGACACTTGATGGTGAATTCCAATTTGATGCAGCGTTCGTACCATCGGTTGCTGCGCAAAAGGCTCCTGAATCCGTTATTAAAGGCGATGCCAATGTATTCATCTTTCCAAGTTTAGAAGCGGGAAATATTGGATATAAAATTGCGCAACGCTTAGGAAAATTTGAGGCAGTAGGTCCCGTTCTACAAGGACTAAATGCACCGGTGAACGACCTATCTCGTGGTTGTAACACACAAGATGTTTACAATCTTGCACTTATTACGGCAGCTCAAGCAGTTAGTAAATAAACATTAAGTCAAAATGAAAAAAAGAGAAGTAAAATTAATTAAAAGGTTCTATGCTTTGAAAATCAAGCATAGAACCTTTTTTTTGCAATCGTTTATTTTGTGGATTTGATACTAAACTTGCTCGTTTTTTGTAAATTGTCACAAAAATTACAAAAAACATAGAAAAAAAACAGTTTTTATATCCAACTTAACTATTTTTTAGGTGCTAATATGAATGAGTGCGAAACTGGAAGGAGGAAAACGAAATTTAAATTATGAATTTTGCAGAAAGACATATCGAGCATAGTGAAGTGTGCCTTTCTAGCTTTTGCATCAATAAAATATCATGAAAAAGGAGAATAAACAACGTGAACATGAAGAAATCTAAATTAAAAAAGATGACTATCAGCGCGATTACAGCAACTATGGTAGCTTCTACACTTGTAACAGCACTTCCGTTCAATGTAGTTGCTAGTGGCACTAGCACTGGATCAGAAGGAACAAAATTAACCAACCTAAAGTCAACATCTACAAACTTGTTGGGGGCTGCTGCTAACTTCGATAATAAAAACTACTGGACGCCAATTTATTGGACAGCGGCTAATACTATTAATGACACAAAATATGCTAGCTGGGATAGTTATCCTGGGGATAGCTGGGATTATTTTGGCGTGTATAGTATGAGTACTAAATTCGAAGGAAATGGTTCAGTACAACTTAGCTCACCACAAATGTTGAAATCTATGGGGATTGGACGTGCGTTTACCACAGTTCCAGGACATCGCTATAAAATCTCATATACTGCAACTAATGTAGATGGGAACAATAATGTTGCGGTAGTTGTCAATGATGGTTCTGCTGTACACCAAGCTTTATACAATCCATTACCTCTTTGGATGAATATACCGAACCCAGGTACTTGGGTTGGCGCATCTGGATCACAGCAAACAGGTGAATTTGTAGCAACATCTAATTCAACATCCGTTTCTTTGGAAACAACAACTGGTACAGTTCGAATTAGTAACCTTAGTATAGTTGACTTAAGTGACATAGAAAGAACAACTATTAATAGTTTAACTACAGACTCAACAAGTGTGAATGGAACCGCAGAACCGAATGCAGACATTGTTATTAAAGATCAAAATAACAATCAACTTGCTACAGGGAAAGTATCAGGGGATGGCACATATCAATTTGGCATTCCAAAACAAGCAGCTGGAACAGTTGTGACGGCATATGTAACAGCAAATGGTGTAAACGCAGATCCGGCATCAACAACGGTAACGCAAGGAAACCTAGCACCAACAACGATTGATAATCTAACAACAGATTCCGTGAAAGCCGAAGGAACAGCCGAGCCAAACGCGGATATGACGATTAAAGTTGGTCAAACAACGATTGCAACAGGAAAAGCAGATGCTAGCGGTCATTACAGCATTACGATTCCAAAACAAACAGTTGGAACAGTTGTCGAATCAACGGCAACAAAAAATGGCAAAACATCAAATACGGCAACCACAACAGTTACTCAAGGAGCGATTGCCGCAACGACAATTAACAGTCTAACAACCGATTCCGTGAAAGCAGAAGGAACGGCTGAACCAAACGCGGATATGACAATTAAAGTCGGTCAAACAACAATTGCAACAGGAAAAGCAGATGCTAGTGGTCATTACAGCATTACGATTCCAAAACAAGCAGTTGGAACAGTTGTGGAAGCAACGGCAACAAAAAATGGTACAACATCAAATACGGCATCAACAACGGTAACGCAAGGAAACCTTGCTCCAACAACAATTGGTGATTTAACAACCGATTCCGTGAAAGCCGAAGGAACAGCCGAGCCAAATGCGGACATGACGATTAAAGTCGGCCAAACAACGATTGCGACAGGGAGAACAGATGCTAGCGGTCACTACAGCATTACGATTCCAAAACAAGCAGTTGGAACAGTTGTCGAAGCAACGGCAACAAAAAATGGTGTAACATCAAATACGGCTACCACAACGGTGACTCAAGGAGAATTAGCACCGACAACGATTGGTGCTTTGACAACGGATTCTACGGTAGCTCAAGGGAATGCAGAACCAAATGCAACAATTGTGATTAAAGATCAAAATAATAATCAATTAGCAAGCGGTCGCGTAGGCTCAGATGGTACGTACCTGCTTTTAATTCCAAAACAAGAAGTTGGAACAGTTGTTACAGCTACGGCAACGAAAAATGGTAAATCATCCAGTGCGAGCACAACGGTTACTCAAGGAGAGCTAGCACCGACAACGATTGGTGATTTAACAACGGATTCCACAACGGCACGAGGAACAGCTGAACCGAATGCTAACATTGCGATTAAAGTCGGTCAAACGACAATTGCAACCGGACAAGTAGGTCCAGACGGAAATTACAGCTTAACGATTCCAAAACAAGCTGTCGGAACTATTGTGACTGCAACAGCAACGAAAGCAGATAAATCGGCTAGTGCGGACACAACGGTCACTCAAGGAGAAATTGAGCAAACAACGATTCAAGCGTTGACAACGGATTCCACAACGGCACAAGGAACGGCTGAACCGAATGCCGACATTGCAATTACAGTTGGTCAAACCACGATTGCGACAGGAAAAGTGGGCTCTGATGGAATTTATAGTTTAACAATTCCAAAACAACCAGCAAATGCTGTTGTAAGCGCGACTGCAACAGTTGGAACAAAAACATCGAGTGCAATGACCATTGTTAGTGATATGAATATTGCACAAACAACTATTGACGGACTGACAACAGATTCAACAAGTGTAACAGGTCATGCAGAACCCAATGCGATAATTGTCATTAAAGATCAAAATAATAATCAAATTGCCAGCGGCCTAGTAGGTTCTGATGGTATTTACAGCATGACAATTGCAAAACAAGCAGCTGGAACAGTTGTGACAGCAACTGCAAGTGCAAAAGGGAAAACATCGAGTGCATCTACACCTGTTATTGACATGAGTATTGCACAAACTACGATTAATTCATTGACAGCTGACTCCACAACGGCACAAGGAACAGCTGAGCCAAATGCGAGTCTTGTCATTAAAAATCAAGCAGGTGCAACAATTGGAACTGGTACAGTAGGTTCTGATGGTCGCTACACGATTACGATTCCAAAACAAGCAGAAGGCGAACGTGTGACAGCAACAGCGTCAGCAAAAGGGAAAACCTCAAGTGCTACAACTGTAGTAACAGCAGGGACACCTATTGCAGCAACGACCATTAATAATTTAACAACGGACTCTGTAAAGGCAGAAGGAACCGCAGAACCAAATTCTGATATTGTGATTAAAGTCGGTCAAACGACGATTGCAACAGGAAAAGTAGGATCAGACGGAAATTATAGCCTGACCATTCCAAAACAAGCAGTCGGAACCATTGTAACGGCAACGGCAACAGCAGATGGAAAAACTTCAAGTGCGAGTACAACGGTTACTCAAGGTAATATTGCACCAACAACAATTGGTAACTTAACAACGGATTCTGTGAAAGCAGAAGGAACCGCAGAACCAAATGCAAGTCTTGTGATTAAAGTCGGTCAAACGACGATTGCAACAGGGCAAGTAGGTCCAGACGGAAATTACAGCATTACGATTCCAAAACAAGCAGTCGGAACCATTGTGACAGCAACCGCAACGAAGAATGGTAAATCTTCAAGTGCGAATACAACCGTCACACAAGGTAATATTGCACCAACGACGATTAACTCACTTACAACGGATTCTGTGAAAGCAGAAGGAACCGCAGAACCAAATGCAAGTCTTGTCATTAAAGTAGGACAAAACACAATTGCAACAGGAACAGTAGCTTCTGATGGCACATACAGTGTGACTATTCCGAAACAAGCGGTTGGAACGGTCGTAACGGCAAGTGCAACAGCGAAAGGCAAAACAGAAAGTGCGAATACTACGGTTACACAAGGTAATATTGCGCCAACGACAATTAATGCCTTAGATTCTGATTCTACAAAAGCAGAAGGAACGGCAGAACCGAATGCAGATATGGTTATTAAAGTAGGTAATACTACGATTGCAACAGGAAAAGCAGATGCTAGTGGGCATTACAGCATTACCATTCCAAAACAAGCGGCAGGTACTGTTGTCATTGCAACCGCAACGAAAAATGGGAAATCAGCAAGTGCGAACACAACCGTTACACGAGCTTCAAATGGAACGGTGACGGTGAAAGATGCGTACTATGTTGGTTATGATACACGCGTTAAAGCGGAAGTAGCTGGCGATGTGACGAAAGTTTACTTGGAAGTAGATGGCACTAGAAAATCTACTATTCCTGTAACGGGAAGCTTCGAGTACTATGCGAAAAATGACATTACAAGTACAACACAAACAGTCTATCTTGTAGGTCTAGATTCAACGAATAAAGAACTGGATCGTAAACGAGTAACATTAAAAGATGGACAATTAAAAATTGGGGCAGTAGCTCCAGATAGCTTTGTTGTGGGAATTGATGCATATGTGAAAGGAACCTATACAGGTTCTGTAACAAAAGTCGCCATTTCTGTAAACGGAACGACTCTTTCTAGAATTCCAGTTGCGGCAGATGGAACTTTCCAATATTATGCACGACCAAACATTACAAATGCGGCAACAGATGAAGTTTATGCGATTGGTTACAATTCTGAAGGCGATGAAATTTCGCGTAAGAAAGTAACCTTATTCGGACCAGAAAGTTTAATCGGTAGCTTAACTGTTAATCCGAACTATTTCGCCGTTTCAACAGATTCTTACGTACAAGGAACGTTCACAGGAAGTGTGAAATATGTTTCCCTTGTTGTGAATGGCACAGAATACGTGAAAACCCCTGTAAAAGATGCGAACACGTGGAGCTATTACTCTAGAGGCAAGATTGCGATGGGTGATACGGTTTCTGTGAAAGGGTACAATGTCGCAGGCGTTGTAGTGGATGAAAAACAAGTCAATGTAATTCTTAACCCACCAGGCGATAGTACTATTACAGCAAATAATTTTGTCTTGTACCAAGATAAATATGTTACAGGAACGTATACAGGAAGCGTGAAATACATTGCGCTGAAAGTCAATGGCACAGTATTAAGTAAAATCCCAGTTTCAGGTGGCACTTACTCATACTATGCACGACCAAATATCACATCTGAAGAAGATGTAGTATCCATTATTGCGTATAATAGCGCAAGTGTCCAAGTAGCGGAAGCACCTGTCCGAGTGAGTGATTCTGAAACGACAAGTGCTATCACAGCGAATAATTATAGTATTGGTGATAGTTCAGTAATTGGAACATATTCTGGAGATGTGAAATACATTTCTGCGACAGTGAATGGTACAGAACTTTCTAAAATCCCAGTAGACGGCTCAGGCACATATAACTATTATATTCGCCGTTATATCACAAGCGATACAGATACTATTGTAATGAACGCCTACAATTCAAGAAATGAAATTGCGAAAACTACTACAGTAAGAATCAATCCAAGTGGTCCATCAGCGATTACTGCACAGACTTACAATCTTGGAGAGAGTTCAGTAGTTGGTACGTACTCTGGAGATGTGAAATACATTTCTGCGACAGTGAATGACACAGAACTTTCTAAAATCCCAGTAGACGGTTCAGGCACATATGATTATTATATTCGCCGTTATGTCACAAGTGATACAGATCGAATTGTAATGAATGCCTATAATTCAAGAAATGAAATTGCGAAAACTACTCCAGTAAACATCGGTCAAACTGGTCCATCAGCGATTACTGCACAGACTTACAACCTTGGTGATAGTTCAGTAGTCGGCACGTATTCTGGAAATGTGAAATATATTTCCGCAACCGTGAATGACACAGAACTATCTAGAATCCCAGTAGACGGTTCAGGCACATATGATTACTATATTCGCCGTTATGTCACAAGTGACCAGGATACTATCGTAATGAAAGGTTATACTGCAGGTGGAGATGTGGTGGCTTCTAATAGAGTGACGATCCCACCAACTGCTCCAGCAACGTTAACAACAGATGTCTTTACGATTGGAACTTCAAGTAATGTCACAGGAACATCAACAAATGGTGTGAAATATATTGCGCTTAAAGTTGAAGGTGTCGTTAAATCTAAAATTCCAGTAAATGCAGATGGTTCGTTTACGTATTATGCGAAAGCCTTACTGAAAACACCAGGTATGCAAGTTTCGATGATAGGTTATGGCGGAGCGAACAATATTCTTGTTGAAACACCAGTAACGGTTCGATAAATTACTGAATGTTTCTAAGCAAACTAAACAGCAAAGAACTTTTCAAAGAGTTCTTTGCTGTTTTTTCTATTTGAACAACAAAAAGAGCAGCTCAACTTGAGCTGCTCTTTTCAATCTGAATGTATAACTTTAATTTTCCCCAGAAATATGTTTTTTTGGCAAAATAAAATGGAGGAAAAAGCTGATAACAGCCAGTAAAAACATAGTCCAAAAGACGATATGAAGACCTTCATACAAAATCGAGCGAAGGGGATTGATTAGACTCTCGTCCACTTGACCAGCTGTTTTTGGACTAATCAACAGATTTAAATGTTTTCTGTCCACACCTGCCGTCGCATTTGCCGCAAACTGTGAGGCAAGAATCGAGTTGAAAATTGTACCAAAAATCGCAACACCAATCGTTTGACCCACTGTTCGGAATAAAGTGTTAGAAGCTGTGGCGATACCCGTCTGATAGCGAGGCACTGCGTCTTGGACGGTGACCATGGTCGTAGTGAAGATAATACCAAAACCTAAGCCCATTAAGGCGCTATTTAAATAAAAGTAGATATCTAACGTGCTCGCTGGGAAAATCGCTAGGATTAGTCCGCTCAAAACCGTGATGAAAATGCCAAGGCCAACTGTATGGCGATTGCCGATTTTCATTAGCAGTTTTCCGCCTACAAATGAACCGATGATCCAAGTAATCGAAAGTGGGGCAATCATGAGCCCCGCAATTGTCGCGCCGTGGCCAAGCATACCTTGCGCCCACATGGGAATGTAAACGTTTATACCAATCAAAAAGGCGCTAATGAAGAAGCCAATTAAATTTCCGATAAGCACGACCGGATTTTTAAACAGAACAAAAGGCATGATAGGGTCTTTCGCCCGTTTCTCGGCGTAGTAAAAGCAGATAAAGAGCACAACTGCTAGCCCAAGTAAAATTAAAACGAGTGGCTCGCCCCAGTTTAGCGTTTCTCCGGCGCGCTGTAAGGCGAATAAAAGTGCAAGCAGTGCTACCGTAAATAGCGATATACCAAGGAAATCGATGGGGAGGTTTTCGTTTGCAACATTTTCTTTTAAATAAAGCCAGACTAAGAAAATCGTCAAAATTCCAACAGGAACATTGATAAAGAAAATCCAGTGCCATGATAATTGATCCACTAAAAAACCACCCAGAAGTGGACCGAAAACGCCAGCGATTCCCCATGCGGAACCCATGAATCCGAGTATTCTGGCGCGCTTTTCAAAAGGATAAATGTCGGCGATAATTGTCATTGTTAGCGGTAAAATTCCGCCTGCGCCGATTCCTTGGATAGCACGGAAAATAATAAGTTGCTCCATATTTGTGGCAAATCCGCAAAGTGTGGAGCCCACTAAAAAAATGAGCGTTGCGATAATAAAGATCATTTTTCTTCCATATAAGTCCGATAATTTCCCGTAAATGGGAACTGTAACGGCGGAAGTTAGTAAATAAATTGAAAAAATCCAATTCATAAGTTCGATGCCGTCAAGTTGGCTGACGATTGTTGGAATGGCTGTGCTGACAATCGTTCCTTCAATGGCTGCCATAAAAGTTGCCACAAAAACGGCGACTGTGACGGCTTTCACTTTTGTTTCTTCCACAAGATTTACCTCCCTTTCGTGTCAAGCTGAATTATAGCATAATTAAACGGCTTTTTGTCAAAGAATTCATCATTTGTGCCTTTTTCTTTGGAAAGGATTATAATGAAGGAGAATAAAAGGAGGAATGGAATTGACTTACGAACCGAATACGACTGAAACGATGTTGAAAATTAAAGAACTAACTGAAATTGCAAGTCCAACTGGGAATACACGCGAAATTATTGCGAAAATTGCTGCAGACTTAGCGGAATTAGATGTGAGCACCCGCTTAAATCATAAAGGTGGTTTAATTGTGACACTGCCTGGTGAAAATACGGAAAAGCATCGAATGTTGACGGCACATGTAGATACACTTGGTGCGATGGTGAAAGAAATAAAGGCAGATGGCCGCTTGTCGCTCTCTTTAATTGGCGGTTTTCGTTTCAATGCGATTGAAGGGGAATATTGTACGATTGAAACCTCGGATGGGAAAAAATTTAGCGGAACAATTTTGATGCATCAAACTTCGGTACATGTGTATAAAGATGCTGGCACGGCGGAGCGAAATGAACGCAACATGGAAGTACGAATTGATGCGCGCGTCACGTCTAAGGAAGAGGTTCGCGAACTAGGCATTGAAGTGGGTGACTTTGTTTCGTTTGATTCGCGAACCGAAATTGTAAACGATGAATTTATTAAGTCGCGCCATTTGGACGATAAAGCAAGTGTTGGCATGCTGCTGCGCCTCATTGAACATATTCAAAAAACGGGGGTTAAACTGCCGTATATGACCCATATTTTAATTTCAAATAATGAAGAAATCGGGTATGGCGGTAATTCGAACATTCCGGCTGAGGTTGTAGAATATTTGGCGGTCGACATGGGGGCGATTGGTGACGGGCAGGCAACTGATGAGTACACGGTGTCGATTTGTGCGAAAGACGGTAGCGGGCCGTATCACTACGGTTTTCGAAAAAACTTGGTGGAGCTTGCGAAACAGCATGATATTTCATATAAAGTGGATATTTATCCGTATTACGCGTCGGATGCCAGTGCAGCGATTCACGCGGGGAACGACATCGTGCACGGCTTAATTGGGGCAGGGATTGACTCTAGCCACGCATACGAGCGGACGCACCGCGATTCGCTCTATCACACGGAAAAGCTGCTTTACCACTATCTTTTAAGTGAGATGGTCAAGTAAATTTGGAGGTGTAAAACGATGAACGTACACGATTTTACAGAAGTCGCGATGGACGGTCACAAAATTCCACTATCTGTTTATGAAGGAAAAACACTGTTAATTGTGAATACAGCCAGCAAATGTGGCTTGACACCGCAATTAGAGGGGCTGGAATCGCTATACAAAACGTATCAAAAGGACGGCTTGGAAATTTTAGGCTTTCCGTGCAATCAATTTTTGCGGCAGGATCCGGGTACGAATGAGGAAATCATGGAATTTTGCCAGTTAAATTACGGCGTGACATTTCAAATGTTTGAGAAAATTAAAGTCAAAGGTCGCGATGCCAATCCGCTTTACAAGTATCTCGTTGCTGAAACAGGCGGAAAGAAAATCGAATGGAATTTCGCAAAGTTCCTCATCGATGGCGATGGCAATATTATCGAACGCTTTTCTTCTAAAACAAAACCTGAAAACATCGAAGAAAATATTAAAGCGGCCCTTTTGAAATAAGGATTTAAATAGGAATACGGCTAATTGATTTTAGTCGTATTTTTTTTTTGCCTCCTATGATATACTATAAAAATGTGAAGAAGTCGAGGAGGAAATGGAATCATGAGTCAGGGTTTACAAAAAGAAGTCGAAACGCGTAAAACATTTGCGATTATTTCCCATCCAGATGCGGGGAAAACAACGATTACCGAGCAGTTACTTCTTTTCGGTGGCGCGATTCGTTCAGCGGGTACTGTAAAAGGGAAAAAAACAGGGAAGTATGCGACGAGTGACTGGATGGAAATTGAAAAGCAACGTGGGATTTCCGTCACGAGTTCGGTCATGCAGTTTGATTATCAGGATTGCCGTATTAACATCTTGGATACACCTGGGCACTCCGATTTTAGTGAAGATACGTACCGGACGCTTATGGCAGTTGACGCGGCTGTCATGGTTGTCGATTCCGCAAAAGGGATTGAAGCTCAAACAATTAAACTATTTAAAGTTTGTCGGATGCGCGGCATTCCAATTTTTACGTTTATGAATAAGATGGACCGTGAAGGGAAAATGCCACTTGAACTTTTGTCGGAATTAGAAGAAGTGCTTGGCATTGAATCTTACCCGATGAACTGGCCGATTGGTATGGGGAAAGAGCTCATGGGGCTTTATGATCGCTATCATCACGTTGTTGAGCGTTACCGGGCGGGGGAAGACGAAACTTTCTTGCCACTAAACGATGAAGGCGATTTGAAAGAGGCGCACGAGATTCAAAACTCAAGTTACTACACCCAAGCTTTGGAAGAAATTATGCTTTTAGATGAGGCAGGAAATGAATTTAGTCGCGAAAAAATTGCAAAAGGTGAACTGACGCCAGTTTTCTTCGGAAGTGCTTTAACGAACTTTGGGGTGGAAACGTTCTTAAAAACGTTTGTTGAATTTGCTCCGTCGCCAAGCGCTCACGAGACGAATGAAGGGGAAATTGCTGCCGAAGATAAGAGTTTCACAGGCTTTATCTTTAAAATTCAAGCGAATATGAATCCCGCTCACCGCGACCGCATTGCGTTTGTGCGAATTTGTTCAGGCGAATTCGAGCGTGGCATTGGTGTTACCTTAACGCGAACTGGCAAGCAAATGAAACTTGCAAACTCCACGCAATTTATGGCCGATGACCGGGAAAATGTGTCGCGCGCTGTAGCTGGCGATATTATCGGTTTATATGATACAGGAAATTATCAAATTGGCGATACGATTTCAAGCGGCAGCAAAACTATTGAGTTTCCAAAGTTACCGCAATTTACGCCGGAGTTATTTATGCGTGTTTCCGCGAAAAATGTTATGAAACAAAAACATTTCCATAAAGGTGTCGAACAGCTTGTTCAAGAAGGTGCCATTCAATTGTTTAAAACGTGGCGCATGGAAGATTATATTATTGGCGCCGTTGGTCAACTTCAATTTGAAGTGTTCGAACATCGGATGCGTAATGAATATAACTCGGAAATTATTATGGAGCCAATTGGGAAGAAAATCGCCCGTTGGATTCGCGAGGAAGATGTGGATGAGAAACTTTCAACTGCGCGTAGTATGCTCGTGAAAGACCGTTTTGATGCGCCGCTGTTCCTTTTCGAAAATGAATTTGCGATCAATTGGTTTAAGGATAAAAATCCCGATATCGAACTCACATCATTACTTTAAAAAAATAGATTGACTTTATTTTTACAAACATGGTATAGTCAATTAGTAGAGTTCAATTATATATCTTTTTGACAATAGTCAAAGGGGAGTAGCACTGGTTTTCGGACCGGGATAAAATCGTCATTACATGGACAAGCGTCCATCGGTTTTATTAACATGTCACATGTCAGCGAGACCTTTGCCCGTAACGGGTGAGGTCTCGTTTTTTATTTACTCGGCCTTGTCAAAAGAACAAAATCAAAGGAGGAATTTTAGTGGACACTGCAATGCTTTTAGAATACGGCTGGGTACTACTCGTCCTAATCGGACTTGAAGGGATTTTAGCCGCAGACAATGCTGTCGTGATGGCAGTTATGGTCAAACATTTACCAGAAAAACAACAGAAAAGGGCGCTTTTTTACGGTCTAATGGGCGCATTCGTCTTTCGTTTTGCTGCTCTCTTCTTAATTTCCTTCCTCGCAAATGTTTGGCAGGTGCAGGCGCTTGGAGCCGCATATCTCTTGTACATTGCAATTAGCCACATTGTGAAGCATCTAAGAGGAAGCGATCATAATGAAAAAGAAGCGAAAAAGTCAGGTTCAGGTTTCTGGATGACGGTGCTTAAAGTCGAGGTTGCAGATATTGCGTTTGCGATTGACTCCATGCTTGCTGCTGTAGCGCTTGCAATCACACTTCCTAAAACGGGTTGGGGACAAATTGGGGGTATTGACACAGGGCAGTTTGCCGTGATGTTCCTCGGTGGTTTAGTCGGCCTTATCATCATTCGTTTTGCCGCAACACAATTTGTGAAGCTACTCAAAAATTATCCATCTCTTGAAACAGCTGCCTTCCTAATTGTGGGCTGGGTAGGCGTAAAATTAGTCGTTTATACATTAGCGCATCCAAGCCTAGGCATTATCCCACATGAGTTCCCTGAATCGACTACTTGGAAACTAATTTTCTGGGGCGTGATGATTTTAATTATTATCTGGGGTTGGCTCATTTCAATTAAACAAAAGAAAAAAACGCAATCAGAACAATAAAACGCTTAACAATTTTTGAATAAGGGTATAAAATGAGAAGGTATGTACGTTTCATGTGCAGCCTTCTTATCTGTACATAGAAAAAAATGGGGTGAAGGAATGGATGTTTCAATATTAGCAGAGTACGTATGGGTCTTCTTCGTACTCGTCGCACTGGAAGGAATACTTTCCGCAGATAATGCTGTTGTTATGGCGGTTATCGTTCAAAAATTACCGCACGAAAAACAGCGGAAAGCCCTGTTTTACGGCTTAGTCGGTGCCTTTGTTTTCCGTTTTATTGCGCTTTTCTTAATTTCTTTCTTGGTTAAAATATGGGAAATACAAGCTATTGGCGCAATTTATTTATTATACTTAGCAATTAAACATATGATAGACTTAAAACGCGGTAAAGATGGCAAAAAGAAAACAAAAGAGGAAGACAAGGATAAGCCTGTGTCATTTTGGGGTATCGTGATGCGCGTTGAATTAACCGACATCGCTTTTGCGCTCGATTCGATGCTTGCTGCGGCCGCGCTTGCGATGACATTGCCTGATTTAGGCGATTTCACTATTGGTGGTATGAACGGCGGGCAATTCATCGTGATGTTCCTCGGCGGACTCGCTGGCTTAATCGTCATTCGTTTTGCGGCAACACAAGTTGTCAAATTACTAGAACGCTATCCAACGCTTGAAACGGCTGCTTTTCTAATCGTAGGTTGGGTGGGTGTTAAACTAGGTGTGTATACACTCGCGCACCCTTCAGTTGGTATTTTACCAGAGGATTTCCCAGATTCAACTGCATGGAAGCTGACATTTTGGTCGGTTATGCTAATAATTGGTATAGGTGGTTATATCATTGCTAGAAAAAAAGAAAAACAACAAAAGAAAACTCTATCTTGAAAACCGAACAATCAAAAATAAAATAAGAATTATCTTATCGCGCATGACGCCCGTTCAAATTATTATCACGTACTATTTTTTCGCGGTGACGATTTCAACGATTCTTCTCAGTCTCCCTTTTACTCAAAAACCGGGTGTGCATGTGTCTTTTCTCGACACGCTTTTTCTTGCGGCCAGCTCGGTTAGTGTGACGGGGCTCGCGACAGTCGATGTCGGCGCTTCTTACAGCACGGCAGGGATTTGGGTGCTCATGGGAATCTTCCAACTCGGCGGGCTCGGCGTGATGATGCTCAGCACTTTTTTCTACTTGATTTTGCGGCGGAAAATCGGGCTTAAGCAGCGGCAACTCATTATGACGGATACGAACCAATATACGATGAGTGGTATGGTTCGGATGTTGCGTGAAATTTTATTTCTCATCTTTGGGATTGAAATTATCGGTGCCGTCATTTTAGGGCTCTATTTCATCCCGTTTTTCCCAACAATTGGGGAGGCGCTGTTCCAAGGGATTTACAATTCGGTGTCGCTCGTGACAAACGCAGGTGTCGATATAACGGGGTCTTCTTTAATTCCGTTTGTGAATGATTATTTCGTGCAGTTTATCGCCATTTTGCTTATTGTCGCAGGAGGAATTGGTTTCCCTGTTCTGCTTGAAACGCGACGCTTTTTATTCGAAAAAAATACGCTCTATCCGTTTCGCTTCTCGCTGTTTGTGAAGGTTACGACGCTCACGTATTTGGTGCTTTTAATTGGTGGTGGGCTACTTATTTGGGGCATGGAAGCGGGGCATTTATTTAAAAATGCTAGCCTGAGTGAGGGCTTCTTTAATTCAATGTTCTTGTCGGCAACCTCTCGAAGTGCTGGACTACAAACGATTGATAGCGGCGCATTTACGGCTCCAACATTGCTATTTGTTTCGTTCTTAATGTTCATCGGGGCATCGCCGAGTTCTGTTGGTGGCGGTATTCGAACGACAACGTTTGCGGTGACGATTTTGTTCCTTTATTCGGTCATTCGTGGGCGCAATCACATTTATATTTTTGGACGCGAATTGCATCAGGAAGATGTTAGAAAATCGCTTGCTGTCATTATTTTTGCGACGATTTTATGTTTAACGGCCGTCATTGTGCTGGCGCAGACGGAAAGAGCCACGCTTATTGAAATTATTTTTGAAGTTTTTTCGGCATTTGGAACGTGCGGACTTTCGCTAGGTTTAACGCCGAATTTAAGTGTCGCTGGGAAAATCATTATTATTATTCTCATGTTCATTGGCCGCGTTGGGATTATGTATTCCATGCTTAGCTTGCGGAAAAAAAGCGAACCGAAAAATGCGATTCGCTTGCCGAAAGAGAAAATTATTACAGGTTAATTTTAAAAAGCCGTTTTGCTCACTGCAAAACGGCTTTTTTAGGTTGGTTTTGGTCGATACGTGCTCACTTCGGTTGTGCGGCTCATTTTTTCGTAAAACAATCGCTTGTCTCGCGCAAAAAAGTTAGCGCTAATATGAATGGCAAATAGAAGGGCGGTTGCGGCGGAAATGGCGAATAAAACGAGCGTGAGTTGTGGTGTGGTGATTTTCGGAATTTGCTCGTTAAGTGGAATGATAATAAGACCACCGACTAAATAATAGAGCAGACCGTATCTAACGAGAAGATGCTTCAATTTAACGCGACTTTCGCCAATGCGTACAATGCGAATATGCACAATCCATTTTCCAATGGTCAAGCCGTTTGTCAAACTTGGCAGGACAATGAAATAAAGGAAAATAAGAAGGATTTGCCAAATGATTTTTTTGTAGTAGTCGGAGCCAGATGAGCTGATTTCAGAAAAAGGTAACAGGTGTAGCCAGGTTAAGAGTCCTGTCATGACATTCAAAAGGAACCAGTCAATAAAGGTAGCCAAAAACCGTCTAACGAAACTGACGCGCGTGCTACGCGCACTACTCGTTTGGTCCATTTTTTCCCGCGAAGGTAAAAAGAACGTAAACAGCGGGGCGAGCGCATAGCCGATGAGTCCGCCGACTGTATTTAAGATGAGATCGTCCACGTCAAACAAGCGGTAAGCGTGGGGGTAAAGGAAAAAGAGTCCGGTCAATTGAGTGATCTCAAAAAAGAAGGAGAGCAGAAACGCGATGAGTGTCGTTTTACCAATTGAAAGCCGAAAATAATAGCGTAAATATACACCAAGTGGTAGAAGTAGGAAAATGTTAAATAATGGCTGAATAAAAACATCCTGAGTGAGCGCCGGCAAATAGGTGGACGGGTCGGTGATGACGAGCACCGTTTGGTTGATGAAATCAGCAATGAAGTGAAAAGGAATGAGCTGTGGTGCAGGCGCGTTTGAATTTGCTACATCAGCCATGTCGGGCAGTGGCAAGATGGTCATAAAAAAAGCCGCCATTAAATAGAAAATGAGCGTAAATAAGACAAAGACACGCATGAAAGTGATGCTGCCGAATTTGCGATAAGAATAAATGGCAAACGGTATGGTTAATAGAATGCTTAAAAATGGAAAGAGTATAAGTGCGATTTTAACTGGAAATAAATAGGTCATGTTGGTTCCCCTTTAAGAAATGTTAAAACAGGCGGATGACAAACGGCAATTCGTCGTTTATCATCCGCCTGAATATTAGTTGTTATTTGGCGTTCCAAGATTTTGGCACAGGGCGTCTGAACATACCCATGAGTCCCGTTAACATGAGTAAAATACCAGATACTACCCAAGATGTTCCGATGACGAAAAATAAAGCTAACCCAATTAGGAAAATAATAACGCCCCAGCTTCTAGGAGCTTTACCGATAAATAATGTTCCAATAAGTGCGATAGCGGAAGCAATTAAAGTAATCCAGCCAAGTTGTGTGACGCTATCCCCAAGTCTGCCAGATAAATACGTAAATGTTTGAATATAAGCTGTAATTTCTTCCCCATAATTGATAATCCAAATGCCGACCCCTAATCCGATAATTGATCCAATAAGACCAAGAATAACTTCAGGTTTGCGATTTGCCATGTCTATTCCTCCTTAGACGTTCCAATTGTTAATACCCCTCACTAGGCAATATTTTTTCTTTTAATCTAAAAAAAGCGGTTTTGAGTCGACTCATTCGAAGTTCAATAATTGGTTGAACGAACGTGGTGACAATGTTGCTCGATAGAATAACAGTTAAGCCGAATGAGATGGCCAACAAGAGGACAAATGTTTTTGACGTGTAATTAAAGTCTGACAAGCTTCCTTCCCGAAACATTTTAATAAAGAAGCCGTGCAGAAGGTACACGTATAAAGTATTTTTACCCCATTTTGTAAAGAATAATCGCTTTTTCGGAACAAAAGTAAGGAATGCAGCAATGGAAAGGAAACTAATGCCATAAATCACGCATCTGATGAGGAGCCCAAACGTTTTGACGTCAACGAAACTGGCGTAAGGTTTGGAGCCTAAAAACCAGTTTTCATTTAAATCTGGGTTAAAAATAATGAACGTAATAATGGCAAGCATAATAAAACTGCCGGCAATGCGCGCTGAACGCGTTTGTAATTTCTTAAAATGTTCTTTTTGCATGAAGAAGCCGATTAAAAAGAACGGAAAGAATACAAATGTGCGAGATAAGCTTAAATAGCCATCAATCATGTCAAAATAACCAGCGATAAGACCAATTAAAATGGCGAGTGAGATGCTTACGCTCGGTTTTAATTTTGTGAAGCCATATAAGAATATATTCCAAAAAAATAAACTAAGTAGGAACCAAAGTGACCATTCAGGGTCAAGTAAGGTAAGTGAAATACTGTCTTGACCGAGTAAGTAATAATAGAAAATCGAATAAATAAGTTGAAAGAAGACATAGGGTAAAATTAACTTTTTCATCGTTTTCATGAAATATCCAGGCTTTTTAAAGCCTTTTGCAAAATACCCCGATATTAAAATAAATGCCGGCATATGAAAAGTGTAAATAAAGATGTATAATACACGTACACTCGCATATTCAGCAACAAAAGTTTGTAAGAGGTGACCAAAAACAACAAGAAAAATTAAAATAAATTTTGCGTTGTCGAAATAGTGATCCCGTGGTTTACTTTGTTTTATCGTATCCATAAATTTCACCACACGGTCCTTTCTACATAAAAAGTCTATAGTTATTTTCCCATACCGCTGTAACAATAAACTGACAAAATACTAACAAATTATTGTTTTGCTATTACAAAGGAGGGCTAATTTATGGAAAAGAGAATTTTTGAGTCGCCAATTGGATTACTGTACTTAACCGTTGAAAATAGCCATGTTATCAAGATTTCTTACGACGATAAAGTCCAAAATGAAAGTGGAACGGCAGAAGAAAATCGCGTTATGAATGAGCTCGTAACAGAGCTTACGGACTATTTTTCAGGAAAGTTACAACGATTTCAAGTTAACTTTAAATTGAGTGGCACGGCGTTTGAACAGGCTGTTTACGAGGCGCTCACTGAAATTCCGTATGGTGACTTTTGGTCATACAAACAGGTGGCGAGTCATATTCAAAATGCCTCTTCAGTGCGAGCAGTTGGACAAGCAAACCGAAAAAATCCGCTGCCGATTATCATTCCGTGCCATCGTGTCGTGCAAGAAGGCGGGCAACTTGGTGGCTATAATGGTGCGGATTATGCGAAGAAAATTTGGTTGTTAGAATTTGAAATGAACCATAAAACTGATTTTTGGTCATAAAAAAAGGAAATCCTCCAAAAAAGGATTTCCTTTTTAAATTAAGCTGTTACTTTTGTGCCGATTGTGATGGCTCCATTTTCATCAAGTTGGGCAATAAGTTCAGTCACATCAGGTTGTTCGATGAGCACATCGGCAATAGCATCTTCCAAGTGTTCTTGAATGGTTCTTCTTAGCGGACGAGCGCCAAATTTTGCATCATAGCCGAGGTCGATTAATTTTGCTTTCACATCGTCAGGTACGCTAATTTCCATGTTTTGTGTTTGCAGCATGTCATTTAAATCTTGTAGCATAAGGCTGACAATTTGCATTAAGTCCTCTTTTTCAAGGCTATTAAATTCGATAACGCTATCGAGACGGTTTAGGAATTCAGGTTTGAAGTAATAGCCAAGACGATCTAGGAGGTCGCTACCTTTTTCGAGTTTATCATTGGTATGGTTAAAACCAACTGCGGCTTCTTTTGTGCCGCTTCCCGCATTACTCGTCATGATGATGACTGTGTCTTTAAAGCTAACTGTTCTTCCTTGAGAGTCCGTCAAACGGCCATCTTCCAAAATTTGGAGGAACATATGCTGAACATCAGGGTGCGCTTTTTCCATTTCATCAAGAAGTAAAATGCTATACGGGTTGCGGCGAATTTTCTCAGTAAGCTGACCAGCTTCCTCGTGACCAACATAGCCTGGAGGCGAGCCGATAAGTTTTGAAACGCTGTGTTTTTCCATGAACTCAGACATATCAAGGCGAATCATCGCATCTTCTGAACCGAAAAGTTCATTCGCGAGTGTGCGACCAAGTTCTGTTTTACCGACCCCAGTTGGGCCGACAAAGAGGAAGGAGCCGATTGGGCGATTTTTTTGCTTCAACCCAACCCGACCACGCCGGATTGCTTTCGTAATTTTTTTCACCGCATCTTTTTGACCGATTACTTTTTTGTTTAAATGAGCTTCCAAGTCTTTCAACTTCGATTGCTCGTCTTGTTCGAGACGGCCAACTGGAATACCTGTTTTTTCTTCGATGAGCGCCTGAATATCCGACGCCTGAATTACAGGACGTTCCGAAATACCCACTCGCATTTTATTTTCCGACAACCGTGAAATTTCATCGCGAATTTGAGCTGCTTCTTCATAATCTTCTTTTTGCAGTGCCGCATCTTTTTTGGCTTCAAGTCGATTAAGTCGCTCTGTTGCCGTTTTTTCGTCCAATTTTTCAATTGTTAAATTGTATTTTGAACCGACTTCATCCATTAAGTCGATGGCTTTATCCGGCAAATGCCGGTCCTGAATATAGCGCGCGCTAAGCGTTACTGCCGCTTCTAAGCTTTCCTTCGAATAAACGACCTCATGGAAGTTCTCGTAGTTTTCCTTCAAGCCTTCCAAAATCGTGAGCGTTGCGCTTGTACTCGGCTCATCTACTATCACAGGTTGGAATCTACGTTCAAGCGCCGCATCTTTTTCGATTTTGCGATATTCGTTTAGCGTTGTCGCGCCAATCATTTGAAGCTCACCGCGAGCAAGGGCTGGTTTTAAAATGTTTCCAGCGTCCATCGAGCCTTCCGCAGAGCCCGCGCCAACAATCGTGTGCACCTCGTCAATAAATAAAATGGTGTTCGTGCGTGCAGAAAGTTCCGCGATAAGCTGCTTCATGCGCTCTTCAAACTGCCCGCGAATCCCCGTACCAGAAACGAGCGAAGCCACATCAAGTAAAATCACTTCTTTGTCTAAAAGTTTGTTAGGGACAGCACCTGCCGCTATCGCTCTTGCCAGTCCTTCAACAACAGCCGTTTTACCGACCCCAGGTTCCCCAATTAAAACGGGATTATTTTTATTGCGGCGATTTAAAATTTCAATTGTCCGTTTGATTTCGTCATCGCGACCAATCACCGGATCTAATTTGCCATCTTTCGCCATTTGTGAAAGATTCGTTCCAAATTCATCAAGCAAGCCTGATCCGCCCTGCCTAGTTTCCGTTTGAACTTGGCTTCCTCTTTGGGCTGTCGCCCCGTTTTGATTCATATTCCCGCTAATTTGACGGAAAAAATCATCAAGCGGAGAAGCTCCGTTTTGCATGAAGTTTGCTTGATTATTTTTAAGTGACGCGTAACAAGATTCGCATAGTGGCATCTCCACGCGCTTTCCATTTACATTCATATAAAGTTGAATTCGTGCATCATTTTGATTACAGTTTTGACATAACATAAATTGATTTCCTCCTTTTAACAATAAGAATCAATTTCAGGTCAACTGACTTTGACTATATTTGACCTTATGTTCTTAGTATACACTGACCATTTCTGACTTTCAAGCATTTTGCTCGTATTTTTTGTAACTAACAAACAAAAATTTAGCGTTTAGTCAAAAATAAAAAGCACCCCAAAAGGATGCTTAATAGATTGGCAACGCAGAAAGTAATAAAAATGCAAATAGGAGATGTGACATATATAACATAAGTAAGCTGGGTCGCCAAATGTACAAGGCACCCCAGAAGAGGGAAGCCACGAAAATGGCAATGACCATGGCAATATTACCACTTGCGACGACGAACAAGGCTGATAAAATCGATGAAACGAGTAAGGCGAACCAATTCGCATATGAATCCAGCAATCTTTTTAAAACGAAACCGCGCCAAAAAATTTCTTCACCAGGGACAATGGCGATGACAAGTAAGATCCACACTAACCAGTTATCTGTTGCGTATTTATTAAACGCGCTATGTACGGCTGAATTTAAACCAAAGGGTAAGAATTTAAAAATAAATGCGCCTATATAAAAAATAATATATAAAATGATAGCTGAAAAAATAGCTGGTAAAATACCTTTGAATATGGAAAATTTCTTTCTTAAATCAACATTGAAAATACAAAAACTGAGTAAAAATAACATGCTTGCTCCGTACATATACCAGAAACTTTTTGAAAATTGATACGTGATGAAAATCAGGATGGCTGCTAGTAGAAGCCCGGTAATTAGCTTGAAATCTATTCTGTTGCTCCTCAATACAAAAACACCTCTTAAAAATTCTTCTTTATACCATACTTTAATCGAAAATGGTTAATTTCGCAACAAAACATATTTTAAACGGCTTTTGTCGGCGAATTTTGTTATAATGAAACAAAGATTTTGTTTTTTTAGCAATAGAGGAGTGTTGATGTGTTAGAAAAAAACTATAAATTTCTATTGTGGCTATATATTTTCTGGTTTCTAGGAAGCATTTTATTAATTTCAATCGGTGTCCTACCATCAAAAATAACGGGTGTGCATTCCATCTTTCTTATATTTACTGGGATTTTTGCGATGGTGTTTTTCATCGTTCAGTACGGGAAAGGACTTGGGACAGCTATTACCATTTTAATTTTTGCGGTTACAACTTGTATTGAATGGATGCAATTGAGTTTTGCGGATGATATGTATACGTTTAATTATGGTTTTATGATAAAAGGAATTCCAGTTACATTTGGCTTTATTTGGATAGGTTTAATCGCGGGGACGCACGTTATCGCACGCGAAATTACGCTGAAAGTAAATATTGATTGGCTTCGCGGCGGGATGTACGCGGTTATTGCGGCGACGATGGTGATGGTTTTTGAAGTGCTTGTTGAGCCGATTTCCACACAAGTTAAACAATTGCCTTTTCTCGGAAATGGTTTAACGATTTTACAATTTTCGGATATCACGGATTGGTTTTTGCTAGGATTAATTCTCCATTTGATGATTTACTTTATTTTAAGTTTGACAAATCGTTGGGAGAATTTGAAATATCCCAATTTAAAATCTGAAATTGTTGTGGTCTATTGGATTATTTTAGCTTTCTTCATTTTTTTATCACTATATGCAGATCTTTGGGCAACGATAGTGGTAGGACTAATTGCAAATGTGATTTTTACAATTTGTTATTACTTAAGCTTGGAAACAAAACCAGATTTCACATCAAAAAAAACGAAAACGTGATAACATCATGTTTTCGTTTTTTTGATTTGTTCGGCAACAAAATTGGCGCTTTCAATAATATAGGGTAAGGTTGTTCCCGGATGGGCGCTTGTGCCAACGACAAATAAATTAGGAAATTTTTTCTGCAAGCGATGCACAGGGTGCCCCGTACCAGTTTGTTTGATGCTCCGAACTAAGCCGTGAATGGCCCCTTGGTAAAGATGAAAATCGTTCTCCCATTCTTTCGGCGTAAGCACCTTTTTTTCGACAATATGTTCTTCTAAATCGGGAATATGAAGCCGTTCTTTAACAACTGAGAGCACTTTTTGTTCGAAAGCTTGGCGTTCTTTGTCCCAATTGATTTGGCTTTCATTATTTGGAACGAGAACCATAATCCGGAGTGCCGTATGACCAATTGGTGCCATTGTTGTATCGGAAACGGAAGGGTTCACGACGTAGACGGTAAAATCCTCTGGTAAAGTTTTCAAATGAATTAATTCATCTTCATATTGCTTGTAGTTTTCAGGGAAAATAACGGACTGATGTTCCAAAGGGAAAGTTTTATTAAGTCCCAAGTAGATCATAAATGCGCTTGTAGAAAATTTCTTTTTCGTCAAGTTTTTAGGTGGCGGCGTGTCATGCATGAGTTCGGTCATCGTATAGGCATAGTCGGTATTAATGATATATTTATCCGCCTGAATGTGCTCACCGCTTTTAAGTGTAAAGCCATCAATTTGTTTGTTGTGGAATGAAAAATGTTCGACTTCCGCATTTAAATGAATGCGCCCACCATTTTCGAGAATGACGTCTGAAATGGCTTTGAAAAGCTGGCTATGCCCACCAATTGGGTGATACAGGCCGTAATAAAATTCGGAAAATGGAATGATGCTATACATGCCTGGTGTTGTAGACGGGCTCATGCCCATGTTGCGAACTTGGAAGGAGAAGGCTAGTCGCAAATTTTCATCGGTGAAAAAACGCGAAGTTTCATCTGCCAAATTGCGACCTAAGGAAAGGCTTGGAAGTGCGCGCAGCATGGTAGGTTTGAAATAGTCCCAAAGTGAAGAAAGGCTAGACATCATTAGCGGCGCGAGGTAGAGTGACTTCTTCGCATTTTCATTCATGTAGCGTAAATAGTTTTTCTCATTATTAGGGAAGTGTTCGTTCAGTTCTCTGATGGTTTGAAGTTGGTCGTGATAGGGTGAAAATGTTTGCCCATTATTGAAGAAAAGCTTGTACATAGGTTCTACGGGGACAAGTGTGACGTAATCTTCTAAATTGCGGTTTGATTCCATGAAAAGAGCAGTTAAGGTGTGTGGCATTGTAATGGAAGAAGGGCCAATGTCAAATTTATAATCGCCTAGCGTAAGCCGACTGGTACGCCCACCAATAAAAGCGTTTTTTTCATAAATATCGACTTCGTAGCCAGCTGAAGAAAGGCGCATGCCAGCAGCTAACCCACCTGGTCCAGCACCTATGATGGCAATTTTTTCTTTTTTCACAATTTGTTCAGCTCCCATTTTATTTTTGGCATTAAAAAAGCGCCAACCGATAATGCGGTTTTAATGCGCCATTTTTTAATCTTCTTTAGACGAGTGAATAATTTTGTAATTTTTATGATTGACAACGGTTTTTTCTTCAATGCCGAGATCGTTAAAATTTTCCATATAGGTTAAATCAACAATAACCGAGTTTTCATTAATTTTCTCTACAATTCCTGTGAGTCCATCTTTAAATTCAATAATATCGCCAACATTTGCTTTAGCCATTTATTATCACTCCCATACATTTGAGGTGGAAACAAGTTCTTTCACTTATTAAATTAACTCCTAGTTTGCACTAAATTCACAATAATTGCAAATAATACGGTTTCACTGGGGATTCTCAAGAAAATGATTGTTAAAAAAATATCGATATTAGCTATAAAATGTGTTTTATTAAACTGTAATTGCCCGGTGGAACTACTGGAAAATTGCGTTTCGAAAGGAATTCAGCTAAAATAAAAGGGTAGCGATTTTTTTACGCCAAAAATATCAAGAAATGGTTGTAACCGATGCAAAAACATGGTACTCTTTTTAATTGAGGGATAGCCTTTTTTGCTGAGAAATCATTTTGGTGAAAAAGGTCACAATAAATTTCTTTACAAAGGAGAATGTAATTATGGAACAAGCAAGTTTTGTAGTAATCGATGAAACAGGAATTCACGCACGTCCAGCGACTTTGTTGGTGCAAGCTGCAAGCAAATACAGCTCTGATATTCAAATTGAATATACAGGCAAAAAAGTAAACCTTAAATCTATCATGGGTGTTATGTCTTTAGGTATCGGTAAAGGTGCTGACATTACGATTCATGCTGAAGGTAGCGACGAAAAAGAAGCTATTGAAGGTTTAACTGAGGTACTTAAGAAAGAAGGCTTGGCTGAATAATGGTAAAAGAGTTGAAAGGGATCGCAGCATCTGATGGGATTGCCATTGCGAAAGCTTATCTGCTCGTTGAACCGGATCTTTCTTTTGGAAAATCTGAAGTGGCTGACGCAGAAAGCGAAGTAAAACGTTTTCAAAGCGCGGTAGATGTTTCTAAATCTGAACTGACTAAAATTCGTGAGCAAGCGGCGAAAAGCTTAGGTGAAGATAAAGCACAAATTTTTGATGCACATCTACTTGTTCTTAATGACCCAGAACTTGTTGGGCCAATTGAAGAAAGTATTAAATCAACAAAGACAAATGCTGAGGCTGCTCTTCAGGAAACTACGGACATGTTCATTTCGATGTTTGAATCCATGGATAATGAATATATGCGTGAACGTGCGGCAGATATTCGTGACGTTAGAAAACGCGTCCTGTCACACTTACTTGGCGTGACGATTCCGAACCCAGCTTTAATCGATGAAGAAGTGGTTGTTGTGGCAAGTGATTTAACACCTTCTGATACGGCTCAATTAGACCGTAACTTTGTTAAAGGCTTTGTCACTGACATTGGTGGTCGTACTTCTCACTCTGCGATTATGGCGCGTTCTCTTGAAATTCCAGCTGTTGTTGGAACGAAAGAGGTAACCGCTGATACAGCAGAAGGTGAATTAATCATCATTGATGGTTTAGAAGGAAATGTGATTGTCAATCCAACTGAAGAACAAGTGGCTCATTATAAAAAAGTTCAATCTGACTTTGCGGCTCAAAAAGCAGAGTGGGAAAAACTTAAAAATGAGGAAACTGTTTCTAAAGATGGTAAACACGTTGAACTAGCTGCTAATATCGGAACACCTAACGATTTAGAAGGTGTTGTAGCGAACGGCGGCGAAGCGATAGGCTTATACCGTACTGAATTTCTTTATATGGGGCGTGACAACTTCCCAACTGAGGAAGAACAATACGAAGCGTATAAAGCGGTTCTTGAAGGTATGGAAGGGAAATCTGTTGTTGTTCGTACACTCGACATCGGCGGAGATAAAACACTTCCGTATTTAGAATTACCTGAAGAGATGAACCCATTCTTAGGTTTCCGTGCAATTCGTCTTTGCTTTGCAAATGAAGACTTGTTCCGTACGCAACTTCGCGCGTTACTTCGTGCAAGCGTACACGGTAAACTGAAAATCATGTTCCCAATGATTGCAACAGTTGGCGAGTTCCGTCAAGCGAAAGCAATTTTACTTGATGAGAAACAAAAATTAGTTGCGGCTGGAACTGACGTAAATGAAAACATCGAATTAGGTATTATGATTGAAATCCCAGCAGCTGCAGTGATTGCGGACCAATTTGCTAAAGAAGTTGATTTCTTCTCCATTGGTACGAATGATTTAATCCAGTACACAATGGCGGCAGACCGTATGAACGAACGCGTTTCCTACTTATATCAACCGTATAACCCATCCATTTTACGTTTAATTAAAAACGTCATTGATGCTTCTCACAAAGAAGGCAAATGGACTGGTATGTGCGGGGAAATGGCCGGGGATCAAACAGCGATTCCATTACTACTTGGGTTAGGCCTTGATGAGTTCTCAATGAGTGCTTCAAGCATCTTGAAATCTCGTTCCCTTATCAAACGTCTTGACCAAACTGAAATGGTTAAACTTGCTGACGAAGCACTAAACAAAGCAACAGCTGAAGAAGTTGTTGAGCTTGTTGAAAAATATACAGCTGAATAAGCTGAATGGAGAAACTAGGAGCGATGATGCTTCTAGTTTCTTTTTATGGTGAAAATAAGTGAATGAACTTTTCTATGTGATATGTTATTATGAAGTGAGGGAGGAGGGATATAAATGAGATTAAAAGTCAATTTTCAATTTACAGAAAATGAAATTCCGAGAGATTATCGGAGAAAGTTTTTGAGCATTATGAAAATGGGACTAGAAAAAGAAAATCCACAACTTTTTGATGAACTTTTTCATTCAAATAGACAAAAAGATTACACATTTTCGGTGTTCTTGCATAACCCAGTTTTTAAAACGGATATGATTGAGTTGGGTTCAAATGAAGGCGTATTCAATTTTTCAACGGGCAATACAGAACTATGTGTCAATTTCTATAATGCATTTTGCGGACTTCGTAATAAGAAATTGAATTTCACTAAAAATAATCAGCTAGTAATAAAGGATATTCAAATTGTTTCTGTGCCTGATATCCATCAGGAGCAAGCGTATTTTAAATTCTTGTCACCGCTTATTATTAAGTCACATAATCGAGAAACGTACAAAGATACATTCTATTATTTTGCTGATGATGCTTTTGAGGCAACATTAAAAAGTAATCTTTGTACAAAATTGCGTAAGAAATACGGGAGTTATATTGAAAAAGATATTCAAGATTTGCAATTTGATACACGACAAATGAAGAAAACTGTAGTGGATATTTATGGAATGAAAGTAGTTTGTTCAATCGGGACGATGGGCGTTTTTGGGAAAGCTTATTTGCTGAACGAAATGTTGCGAAATGGAGTAGGCTCAAACACGGGTATAGGTTTCGGTTTCGTCGAGGTTTAGGCTACAGGAGGTGAAAACATATGTTGGAATTTGAAACATCAGATTGGGCTTTTAATTCAGCTCTTTCTGGATTTATTAACATTGTAGGTGAGGAAAATGTAACTTACATTGATAATCAGCGAGTGTCAGTCAATCGGGAATTGTTAGAAGACTTCTCCAAAAAGTATTTTGATTATTTGATTGATACATATGAAAAAGTTTTACCTTGGCATAGGATTGTGTCATATAAAGAAAAAATAACTGAGTTTGAAGAAAATCAATTTGATAATTTTTCAGAAAAAGATTTAGAAAATTTAAATCTTTATATCAAAAATGTAGTAAAATACTACTTTTCAAGCGCTAGCTATAAAGCTGCTTTTTCACTAATTGACACAGACTTTGATCCAGAAATAGAAATAAAAACTTTAAAACCGATTAATTTGAAAAAGAAAGACGTTTTTAGTGAGGTTAAGGCAGATATTCTGCCACAAGTAAAAGAAAACTTCGAGGTTCTGACAAAGCTCATTGATTACGCCTCATCAGAAAAAGGTCGGAAATATTTGGCAGGGAAGAATGTCGTTTATACGTTAATTAAAAATAATTGGGAAGGCGTTTCTTTTTTGAATCGCAATACGAAAGAGAAAGATTTCTACATTGACTTTGAAAATCATTTTGTAGAACCAGCAAAAGCTTATTTAGAGGCGGATAAAACGAAATATAAGTATCACTGTGCCAATTGTGACGCGAAAATAAAAGATTTAAAGCTAGACTACTCTTTTTTAACAAATACAGGGTTTGATGTTGCGAGGAAAGCATCGCATATTTGGAATCAAGATAATGATTTGGCGATGTGTCCAGTTTGTAGACTTGTTTATGCGTGTATGCCTGCTGGTTTTACGTTTATTCAACGCGAGGGAATTTTTATTAACAGCAATGCGAATATTAAAGAGATGGTTCATGTGAATCAAGCCATGAAAAATGACTTAAGTACAGGGCTAGATGATAGAAATAAATCCGTTTATCGCGTCCTTGTTTCGCTGGTACAAGAGAAGCAAGTTGAAAAGCATCGTTATGAGCTAGCTGATATTCAAGTTGTTCGTTATGAAAATGAAAACTATCGCTTTAATTTGTTATCTAAACCAGTCCTTGAATTGATGAATCGTTTTGAGGACGAACTGAAAAGTTTAATTGGAATGAATTTCAAAGATGGTAACGATAGGTTGTATCTCTTTCAGGAAGTCATTAAAAACTTGCTCGATAATCAAAACCTATTTTTGCTAATTCATAAGCTTGTTTATTATAAAATCGCGAATTATGGTCAATTATTTTATTATAGTCATCATATTATGATTGTGCTTAAAATGAATAGTTATTTTACGGGAGGAGCGGGGAATATGTCGCAAACAATTACGCTTGAAGATTTGGAGAAAGTACGCGCTAATGCCTATTATTTCAAGGAAGATTTAAAATCTCGCAAAAGAGATCAAAAAATACAAGGTATTGCGCATCAGATGCTTAACGCGGTTAAAACAGTGAATCGTGGCTTGTTTATGGATATTTTACTTAAAAATTATTCTGCTGTAGATAAACAAGTACCAAAGATTTTCTTACGGATTTTTGATAATGATGATAATTTTAGAACGATTGGTTATGCCTATTTGACAGGATTAATCGGTGAGACGAATGTGAACAATAAGGAGGAAGCAAAATGAAAACTAAAGGATTAACAGCAACGATTATTTTTCAAGCAGAAAGTGCAAATTACGGGGAATCAATTGGGAATGTATCGGCACTGAAGAAAATTTCACGTGATAATGGTGATTTATATACATACATCTCACGTCAAGCGCTTCGTTACAATATGATTGAACAGCTTGGTGAGGAGACTGCACCAGTTCAAGCAGAAGGTAGTGGCGATAAAAAAGTGATTCAATTTGACGCAAATGCACAAATTAATAAATATCCAGAAATTGATTTTTTTGGTTATATGAAAACGGAAAAAGGGACGAGTGGCCAAAAGCGTAATGCGAAAGTTCGTCTTTCGAATGCAATATCAATGGAAACATATAAAGGCGATTTAGACTTTTTAACAAATAAAGGTCAAGCGGATAAAATTGGGGAGCATATGAATATTGCGCAGTCGGAAATTCATCGTTCTTTTTATCGCTACACAATCACAATGGATTTGGATCAAATTGGGATTGATGGGGAAATTCAAATTGATAATGCGGAAAAGGCGCGCCGGGTGAACAAGTTGCTTGATACGATTCAATTTTTATATCGTGATATTCGTGGTCGCCGAGAGGATTTAAAACCGTTATTTATTATTGGTGGCGTGTACGATATTAAAAATCCAATTTTCCAAAATGAAGTCTTTGTGAAGGAAAATAAGGTTGCGGTTTCCGATGATGTCTTGCCTGAGGCGATGCGCCAAGATACGCTTTCAGGTGTTTTGAAAGGGATTTTTGATAATGAAACGGAGATTCGTGAAACTTGGCATGCGACAGCTGTTCCCGTCTTTTTTGATGCTTTAAAATCGAAAGTAAGTGCGTATTATGAAAGCAATTAGGGTGAAGCTTTGGCAGGATTTTGTGAATTACAAAAAGCCGACTAGTTTCCAGTTGAAGGAAACATATCCGCTTCCGCCGTTTTCAACGGTGATTGGCATGGTTCATGCGCTGGCTGGTTTTGAGTCGTATCATGAGATGGATATTAGTGTGCAAGGAAAATATTTTTCAAAAGTGAACGATTTATATACGCGTTATGAATTTAAATCTGGTATGAGTTTTGAGAAAGGGCGGCATCAAATTGATGTTAATGGGCTAGGCGTTGGTCGGGGTATTGCGACAGCGGAGCTATTAGTTGACGTTGAACTTTTACTTCATATTTTACCCAAAAAAGAAGAAGATTTTGAAGTGATTTTAGATGCGTTTAGCCGGCCGAAAGAGTATCCGTCGCTTGGGCGTCGTGAGGATATTGCGACGATTATAGAAGCGAAGGAAGTTGATGTTGATGTGAAAACACTTTCCAAACAAGCTGGTTTGCCGGAAAATTACGGGGCTTATGTGCCAGTTGAGAGTGAAACTGATGTGAAGCGGACAGAATTATACGGTTTAGAACAGGTCGGAACGCGTTATCGTTTACCAAAGAACTATGTGTTAGAAAATTTTGGAACTGCCAAAAAACCTAAAATTTTCCGTAGATGGAATAAAAAAGATGTATTTTATATGTCGGAATTTCGTGGTATGCGAAAACGTGATTTCTGGGTGGATTCGGACGGATATTTAGTGTTTTTTGTATAAAAAAGAGGAGCGGGGGATTTTGAGATTCTCCGCTTTTAAAATTTGGAGGGAAAATATGAGGACGTTTTATGCGAAATCAAATCCAAAAGAAACGATTCAAGAGCATACAGATGAATTACTACGCAATTATGATATCTTAAAAGCTAATTATCCAGATATCAAAATTGATTGGTATTTGTTACGATACGTTTGTTTATTGCATGATTTTGGTAAGATGAATGACTTATTTCAAGCTAAATTATTTTCAGGTAAAAAGAAATTAGAAAATGAGATTCCTCACGGTTATTTAAGTTTAGCTTTTATTGACTTAGAGCGTCTGGAAGAGCTTGGGTATAGCAAAAATGATATTAAAGTTGTCTTTCAAGCGATTGCTTATCATCATGAACGAAAATTTCACGGGAAAACAAAAGATATTGAAGCAGGGTTTAAAATGCTGAAAGAAGCTGCGGCAAATTTTGATTATACGAAATGGGAGCAACCAATTGAACCCGCAGATGAACTTGAAACAGAATTTTTCGCTGTGGGGGAACTAACCTTTGAAAATGATTATGATAACTTTAAAAAATACGTCCTCTTAAAAGGTTTGCTGAATCGGATTGATTATGCGGCTAGTGCTGGCGTGCCGGTTGAATGGGAAAATAAGTTTTTGGAGCGGGATTTGGCGGCTTGGAAAGATGAAAAAGAGATTTTAGAGTGGAATCCGCTGCAAAAATTTATGTATGCGCATCAAAATGAGAATGTCGTTGTGGTGGCGCAGACTGGAATGGGTAAGACGGAAGCAGGGCTTTTATGGATAGGCGATGCAAAAGGCTTTTTCACTTTACCGCTAAAAACGGCGATAAATAGTATTTATGAACGGGTGAAAACGGAAATTTCGACCGAGAATACGACTGAAAAAGTTGGTTTATTGCATTCGGATATTTTTTCGCGCTATTTGTTAGATGAAGAAGAACATGATATTGATGAATATATGACGCGGACGAAACAATTGTCGCTACCGCTTACTATTTGCACATTAGATCAGATATTTGATATTGTTTATCGCTATCCGGGTTTTGAGCATAAACTTGCAACTTTATCTTATAGTAAAGTGATTTTAGATGAAGTTCAGATGTATTCACCTGATTTGCTTGCTTATGTTGTCATTGGGCTTAAGTATATTCAAGATTTTGGCGGCAAATTTGCGATTTTAACAGCGACTTTGCCTGGAATTGTTACGCATTACATGAAACAGGAGAATCTTGAGTTTACTATGCCAGAAAAACCGTTTATTACTGACGTATTTCGCCATTCAATACGTGTGTTGCACCGCGAAATAGATATTCAAGATATTTTAGAGCACTCTTTTGGAAAACGAGTTTTAGTCATTTGCAATACGGTGCAAAAAGCGAAAGAAATATTTACTGCCATACGAAATGCTGGCATTAATACCCATTTGTTCCATAGCCAATTTATTCGCGGAGATCGCCGTCAAAAAGAGGAAGCTATTTTTAGTGACGGAGAGCTAGAAGCGGATTTTACGGGTGTTTGGGTCGCGACACAAGTCGTGGAAGCCTCGTTAGATATTGACTTCGATTTGTTGTTTACGGAGCTTTCTGACATAAATGGTTTGTTTCAAAGAATGGGACGTTGTTATAGAAAACGCGAAAATCCGGCTGAAAACAATATTTTTGTGTATGATGGTGGTGAGAAATGGTGTAGTGGTGTTGGTTATGTTGTTGATAAGGACATTTTTAAGTTTTCTAAAGAAGCGATTTCTGGGCTTGATGGGAAATTGTTGGAGTGCGAGAAGATGCGGCTGATTGATGAGGTTTATTCGTATGAGAAGTTAGCTGGGACGATGTATAATGAAGAGCTTGAAAATAATATTAAATACTTGAAGGATATGTGCGCGTATGAACTAGATAAGCAAAAGGCAAGAGAGTTATTCCGCAATATTCAATCGGTGTCGGTTATTCCGAGAAAGATTTTTGAGGAAAATAATATGCTTATGGAAAAATATCAAAATGCTTTTGGCAAACTTGAAAGGCAGAAATTATGGGAAGAAATAAAGGATTTGCAAGTGGATGTTCCGGCGTATTGGTATGATAAATCGGAGAGCGATACCTTTAAACTGTCAGAATATAAACGGCTTAATATTATGGAGTGCTTGTATGATAAAGAAATTGGCGTGACACGAAAAGAAAGGGAGAAAGAAACTCAGTTTTTCTAAGGTGGCATAATGCGAATTAGAAGATTGAGCTGACACGGGATATTTATTTGTTTGGTGAGGTTACGACGAATACGAAGTGTTTAAATTATTTAGCAGAGAAAAAGATTCCCGTACATATTTTTAATTACTACGGTTTTACTCTGGAACATATAATAGGTGATCGATTAATTTTTTCTTTGTTGAATAAAAATACGATTACGGAGGGCGACTTTGAGGAAAAAGCCAATTTCTATTATATGAAACCGAGTGGTCAAAAGAAAGTGCTACAAGCGTATGATGAAAGGCTAAAAGAAACACTTCGTCATCGAGATTTAAAGCGAAATGTTTCCTACCGTCGCTTAATTCGTCTGGAATGTTATAAAATTGTTAAAACTTTAATGGAAGATGAGCCTTATCAAGGTTTTAAGATGTGGTGGTGATTTTATGTATATTATCTTAATCTATGATATTCCAAATGGCGAGGGCAGTGCGAAAGTTGCGCGTAAGATTTTTAAAACTTGTAAAAAATATTTAACACACATTCAAAAGTCCGTTTTTGAAGGGGAGGTTACACCAGCACTTCTCATGCAACTAAAGCTTGAACTTAATCAACATATTCGAAAAGAGATGGACTCTGTCATTATTTTTAATAGTCGCAATCAAAAGTGGCTAGAAAAAGAGTTTTTAGGTCTTGAAGATAGTAAGACATCTAATTTTTTCTAATCTGTCGATGCTAGATAGCGTAAAAACACCTGGGGGTCGACAAAAACTTGTTATCCGTTCTGGCAGAATGGATAACAAGTTTTTTTGTTTGTGAAACTAAGGAAAACTTGAAAAATAACTCCCGAAAATCAGAGGTCGACAGAAAAGCCTTTTTGAGGTAAGATGGGAGTAGGGCTCGCGAGGGTACCTGTTTTAATCTATGTATTATGAAATGTAAATTAAATCTTTTTAATATTTTATAACTTGCCATGTTTCAGTTTTAATCTATGTATTATGAAATGTAAATGAGGGATTTAGACCAAGCGAACGACGCGCGCGAACATGTTTTAATCTATGTATTATGAAATGTAAATGTAATTTGGATCGTATTTTGATTTAAAACTTTGAATTGTTTTAATCTATGTATTATGAAATGTAAATACAAAAGTTGACGGTTGGGGATACGCCGAGAAAGACACGTTTTAATCTATGTATTATGAAATGTAAATGCGCTTCTTCTACAATTTCTTTTAAAGCTTCTATTTGTTTTAATCTATGTATTATGAAATGTAAATCCACATCAGAACGTATCTGGCCCAATTCGGCAGTGTTTTAATCTATGCATTGTGAGATGGAAATACAGGAGGCGTATTTTTAGGGTGTTCCATACATAAAGTTTTAATCCGTGCATAAAAACTACAGTTTCTGCATTTTTGTGGTATTCTAGTCTACATATTATGAAATATGGCTGCAATTTAGCATTGGGAAACTAGTTTTTTTAACTACAAAACTACACATTCTAAAAAAGCAAAAATCATTAGAAGCGCAGTGCATCTGCGGAAATGATTTTTGCTTTTATATGTGTTTGTATAGTGATTGCATATGCAATTTGTTTGCGGGGATAAAATGGGTAAAACCCGCTGTTTTTGTAATAATCCGCACTAGCTTTCTTCAAAATGAACAAAAAAGGGGATTATTTTTGCGCGATTGTTCAAAAAATGTCTACAGAAAATGGCGGTGAAGTCTGGTAAGATATTACTTGTGATGAGGAAAACACTGTATGCCTCATCATAAGTATTCCTTTAATTACAAAACGAGCTGTTCAACCTTTTGACCTAGCCATCTTATCTTGGCTAGGGTCTTTTTGTTTTTAGTTGGAATTAACCTTACTTGAGTGCCTAAAAGCACTCTTTTTTTTATGCTCAGCAAATGGCGCGTTTGCGTTTTTTGCCAATGCGGTCCATTTCGATGACTTTTTGAATGTACGTAGATGCCACGGGGACTTTACACGCGGTGTTGCCCATATCCACATAGACTGTGCCGATGTTCTTGGCAACAGATTCCGCTTGCGAAAGAAGGGGTGGGTAATAGGTTCCGGTGCAGATAACAAAATTGTTCATGGTGTATTTGACGTTGTTTCTTGCGTCGTGGATTGTTTTTTCGACTTTTTCTAACAAATGAAGCACTTCGGTTTTATTGATTTCTTCGTCTTTCGCGATGGAAAGGTAATTTGCGTAGCAGCTCCAGCCAGTGCTTTCAAGTTCTTTTGGTGCCTCGTGAAGCCAATAATTGGCGAGGGCAGTAGCGTACGGAGTTTCTGCTGCAAGGCTTGCGACAATTGCTTCACGAATGCTTTTCGAATTGGCAATTTCTGCCCAGTGAAGCAAATCTTCTTTTGTAAGTTGCTTTGGGTCACACGTTAAGCCCGCTAAATACTGTGCATCATAATTTCCGGTTTCGAAAAGGGCGTGTGCCAAATTCGCAGCTTTTACTTTTTTCACAAGTTGTTTTTTCATATCTCCAATTTTCACACCGAACAATGGCTCGTTCACATCATGACGTAGCAAAGTCTTCTTCGTCTGCTCACTCCCTAGCGCCGCGAGCTCGTTCATAACCGACTCAAGATTCATGTTGTTCCTCCTTTTTATAGCGTTTATCCTCAGTATAACGAAGGTTTTTTGGAAAAGCTAGCTGGGCTTCACAAAAAAGAAGCTGAGTGTAGCGAAATAAAGCATGAAAAGTTATAATGAATGGGAACAATAAAAAGGGGATGAAACGATGTTTTTTGCTTTCTTTGCGGCCGTTTTTTTAATGGTTTTTGCTGTGCTTTACGTGTGGGATAGGCGTAGAATTAGTAACGGGATATTTTTGACAATTGGTTTGTTTTTCTTGTTGTTGTCAATTCTTTATGTCGTTTTGACGGTTTCAGACCGAGTTGATCTCGTTCGGGTTATAGTGACGGGGGTTGCGATTATTCTCTTTTTGCTTATTCCGTTCTTTTTCTTCGGTCTTATTTTCGGGCTTATAATGAATGGGCGTACGATGATGAAAAAAGAAGGGAAGCGGCTTGCTAACTTGTTGCCGATGTTCGCTGGTCTAGGGTTGTTAGCTTTGTTTATTTGGGGCATCGCACAAGGGTCAGTAATTTCGATTCCGCAACTTGCGGTCCTTTACGCAGCGATTATTACAATTTTAACGTATTTCACGTTTTTCTTTGTGACGTTTTTAATTTCTTGTTTCGTCTATCAATACAATTTCCCGCGCTACAACCAAGATTTTATCATTGTGCTCGGAAGCGGCTTAATTGGTGATAAGGTCCCACCATTACTTGCGAGCAGGCTAGACAAAGCGATTTCTTTTTACAAAAAACAGCTTGAAAAAAAGGGGAAACAAGCGACGATGATCGTATCTGGTGGGCAAGGTGAGGACGAACTGACGTCTGAGGCGAACGCGATGCGGCTTTATTTGCTTGAAAAAGGGATTCCCGAGGACTACATCATGATGGAGGACAAATCAGTGAATACGCTGCAAAATATGCGCTTTTCGAAGGCGAAAATGGACGCGATTTTGCCGAAGTATAACAGCATTTTCACGACGAACAATTTTCACTTGTTTCGAGCAGGTCTTTATGCGAAGAAAGCGGGTTTAAAGAGCCAAGGAATTGGTTCAAAGACGGCCTTCTATTACATGCCAAGCGCTTTAATGCGCGAATTTATTGCGGTTGTGATGATGCATAAAAAATTAAATTTAATGATTGTCGGCTTGATTTTGCTTATGTTCCTAGTGCTATTTCTTATTTCATTTTTATAGAGGAGGAGTTTCGATGAAAAAAATTGGTTTTATTGGTATTGGTGTGATGGGAAAAAGCATGGTTCGAAATTTGCTGAAAGCGGGTTTTGACTTACATATTTATACGCGAACAAAATCCAAAGCAGAGGAGCTTCTAAATGAAGGGGCGACTTGGCATGACAACCCAGCTGAATTAGCGGCTACGGTGGACGTTTTAATTACTATGGTTGGCTATCCGAGCGACGTCGAAGAGTTGTACCTATCCGAGGGCGGCTTTTTAGAAACGATGCAACCTGACACACTCGCGATTGATATGACGACCTCCTCACCAGAACTAGCTGCACAAATTGCTGCGGAAGGTATAGAGGCAGGCATTGCAGTTTTAGATGCCCCTGTTTCAGGTGGGGATATTGGCGCGAAAAACGGTACGCTTAGTATTATGGTCGGCGGGGACGAGTCGGCGTTCCAGCGCGCCAAACCGATTTTTGAGGCGCTTGGCGAAAGCATCATTTTACAAGGCGGTGCTGGTTCTGGCCAGCATACGAAAATGGTGAATCAAATTGCGATTGCCTCGAATATGATAGGCGTCACAGAGGCGATTTTTTATGCAGAAAAGGCAGGACTTGATCCTGAACGCGTCTTGAAATCCATCGCCGGTGGGGCGGCAGGCAGTTGGTCGCTCAGCAATTTAATCCCACGCGTTCTAAAAGATGATTTCTCACCGGGCTTTTTCATTAAACATTTTATCAAAGATATGCGAATCGCAATTGATGAAGCAAAAAAAATGGGGATTGACTTACCTGGTTTAACTTTAGCTGAACAAATGTATCAAACACTCGCTGAACGTGGTCTTAGCGAAGCGGGAACGCAGGCGCTAATTAAATATTATAATTAAAAAACATCCCGTAAAACCTATTTCAGGTTCATTACGGGATGTCTTTTTATTCAGTATACGTTTTTAAAATGGCTCTGCTAAAACAGGAGCAAGAAATGGTTCGCTTTTCTTAGTGCGGTTAGCATTCACCGCTGTAAGATAAACGGGAACAGTGTCTCCTTCTTGCCATTTAACATTGTCTGGTACGGGAATCTTGAAGTAACCATTTTTATATTCAATTTCAGTAATAATTGTGTTTGTATAGCCATTTTGAGTATCGAAGACGGCATTAGCATAAATTTTTGTCCCACTAGGAATTTGAGAAGTGTCATCATAAGTGGTATAACCAGAAATGCTAGTAGATGCTGTATTAATAGGATTGACTGATGTTATTTTCCCAATTTGGAAATTTTCCCAATCGTCCTGCACGGTAACGATAATCGTTTTGGTTTCAGTGTTACCCGAAGAATCTGTTACGCTATATGTGACGTCATACGTACCTGCTTTAGTTGTGTCAACATTGTTTGAAACGACTTCGATTTTATTGGTAATATCTCCATCTCGGTCATCGGAAGCTGTTACACCTGCTTTTGGATCAAAATTATCTCCGACGGATATCGTTTTATCTGTGGCACTAATAGTCGGTTTTACTTGATCAGGAAGTGTAGTTTCTAATGAGGCTTGTGCCGCATTTGGATTTCCAAGTAGGTTCAAGTTTAAAAGGGTGTCGCTACTTAGTGCAGCAAATTCCAATTGACTATCTGGAGATGAAGGCAATTGAGAAATACCTAAACTTGCTAAATCGATAGTTAGTGTGAAGTTATTTGTTGCCGCAATTCCAACTGAGGCTAGACCATGATTGATTTTTGCCCCAATAGACTGATGTTCTTTATCAATGATTAATTGATCGCCAGTGACCGTTCCTTGATGAGGTGGCAATCCGATTGGTCCTATAGAAAGAATTGGTATAGAGTATGAAAGTGTAGTATTTGCGCGAACTTCAGGTGAATCTAGTAATGACGTAAGTTCGGTAGGCAAAGTAAAGTATGTGTAGTACTCGGAAATTAAGCCAATATTCGCCAGCTGTTGTCCTGTAAGTGTTAATTGTAATTTCCCGTTTTGATAAGTTGGTTGTAAATGGGCATCTTTAAGTAAATCAATAGTTGCAGCACTAGCTTTTTGGTCCCCTGTCTGAATTGTTGGGACAGCGTTCTCAAAATTAGTAGATACGGGTGCTAAAACGAACACTCCTGCTGTAGCTAATGCGGTCACAAATTGTACTTTTTTCTTCATCTTTCTTCCTCCTTTTGATTCCTTGTTTCCAAGGGGATAACTAAAGAAAGGGTCTATATAGTATATTTTTGTGACTATTTTACCTAAGTAATATGCCTTCCCCCCTCAAAAAATGTGTATTCTTTCCAAATATTAAGAATACAAGCAAATTATAACCACTTTTAAAATACAATTCAATAAATATTGCTTATTGATGCAAAATTTTTATTAGTTTGCGTTTTTATTAATAAGATTGTCATCGCCTTTAAATAATCGTTTTATTAGGTAACAAAATATAAGCATAAATTCAGTAATAATATCATCTGGAGACATGTTTTTTACTGAATTTATGCTTGTTTTTATGTAACAATCTCGATTTTAAATAGAATAATTTTTTTCCATAAATTTAGCCATATTTTCCGTTGCAAGCGCGAGTTTATTAAGTGAAGCGGCATAAGATAAACGGAAGTAGCGGTCGCCTTTTTCGGAAAAGGCATTGCCGGGCACGACTGCTACTTTGGCTTCTTTAGCTAGTTTCAAAGCGAAATCATACGCGTTTTCAGTGACCAAATCGGGTAGCTTGACGAAAAAATAAAATGCGCCGTCTGGGGGGATGACCTGAAAGCCCATTTTCACAAGGCGATCCTGCACGAACTTGGCGCGGACTTTGTATTCTGAGCGCATCAGCAAAGCATCGTTTTCACCTTTTGTCACCGCTTGAAGCGCAGCTTTTTGACTAATCGAAGAAGCGCAAGTTACGGTGTACTGGTGGATTTTCAGCATTTCTGTAAGCAGTGGTTTGGGTGCCATGAGGAAGCCGATGCGAAAGCCAATCATCGCGTGCGATTTCGATAGTCCGTTGATGACAATCGTTTGCTCTGGTAGCATCGGGCGCATGGACGTATGCGGTTTCTCGTAAGTTAGCTCGCTGTAAATTTCATCGGCGACGACGTAAATTCCCGTGCCTTCTAGGACGTTTGCAAGCTCTCTCAGCTCGCTTTCCGTTAGCGTTACGCCAGTTGGATTCGACGGGTAGGGCAAGATAAGTGCTTTTGTTTTGTCAGAAAGGACTCGTTTTAATTGCGACGGGGTTAATTTGAACGCTGACTCCGTCGTGTCGACTTTGACCGGAACGGCGTCCATCAATTTGATGAGCGGTTCATAGCCAGGGTAGATGGGATCAGGCAAAATGACTTCATCGCCTGGTTCTAAAATCGTTTCGAGTGCCACAGCAATGGCTTCGGTTGCGCCAATTGTGACGATGATTTCTTCTTTTGTGAAACCTAGCGCGTATTTTTTGTTAAAATAATCAGCGGCGGCGGAAACAAGTTCAGGCATGCCGGCATTGTTTGTGTAGTTTGTAAAGTTATCTTGAATAGCGTTTATTGCGGCTTGTTTGACATGTTCTGGAGTATCGAAATCTGGTTCGCCAAGTGTTAATTTCATAATGCCTTCAATATTCGCAATTTCATTGTTAAAACGGCGAATTCCGCTAATTTGAATGGCAGCCAGTTCGGGGCGTATATTTTTAGGCATAAGCTTCACCCTTTCTTTCTTTTTCTGCTTCATCATATCATATTTTAGCGGAAATAGGGGCTACTGTTTTCAAAAATAGTAGGTTGAGTTGCTGTGTCTGGCTTTATATTTGTATAGGCTTCGAGGCAATACTTGGCGCGCTTTAATGACAACGATGTTTTGGTCTTATATTGTAAACGAACCTGCTCGCCGAGGTGATGCAGCTCTTTTAAATCGTTTTTTGTGGGCGGGATATGGAAAAGGAAATCGCCACATTTGACCAGCACGAGCGAGTGTTGGCGGCAGTTTTTTGGATTTTTTGAATATTGCAAGCCGACTTTTTCGGCATGGCCATCTGAGAGCAATTTGGTGATGGCGGCTTGTTTTAGCTTGTACAAGTAAGCCGGGTTGGTGGCGACTTTACTATGACGGTTAACGATAAAAATGGCTTCGGCAATTTGTTTCGTCTGGTTCAAATGAAAACCCCCTTTTTGCATGTAATCAGAAAATTTCAATTGAGTATAATAATTTAATTATAACGAAACAATTTGATAACACAAATCAAAAGTTGAAAAAATCTGATAATATTTACATTTTGTTATTGCATATTTTGCTTTTTTACCGTAAAATAGTTTTAATAATGATAATCATTTTCAATTGGAAGTGGTTTGAGAGGGGAAGCGCACATGACAAAAGCTGGCAAATACGAGGCGTTCTTTTTTCCAACAAAAGATGGCCTTTTGAAAATACATGCTTACGGTTTTAACCCGACTGGTTCGTGGGGGGAAGTTTACGCGACTTTAAATGGCGAAACGATTTGTGTGAAGGGCTTTAATCGCCACAAGACAATCATGCGCGCTGTTAAAACGAAGCTGGATATTACGGAAAATCAAAACAACGATTTATAAACCTGGTTGCTTTTCGCACTAGGTTTTTATTTTGATTAAAACGCTGTAGCGCGCACAAAAACTAAACAGCTCGTTGTGGCAAATTTTATTCAAAGAAAATTGCTTTTTCTGAATTTTTACAGATGACTTGCTTAATAGGTGCTATATGCGCTAAAATTTGATAGTATTAATTTAGTGGTCTTGCGAGTTTGTTTCGTATAGGTGGATTTTTGAGAGGAGAATAAGCGATGTCTCAGTTATTAGGAATTATTCAACGTTTAAACGCGATGCAGGAGGATGAAGCTTCTGAAACGCAAGCACGTCGTTTTGAAAAAGACGGTAAGGTAATCTGTGAAGTGAAATACTTTCGAGCGTCTAATTCGTTTGAAGTCGAAATTTATGAATTAAACAGTAAATATCAATTTGATGATATTGATATGACAGCAATTGAGATTTTTGAAGCGTTACAAGAAAATTAATTTGTAAGGTGTAGCTAGAACGGGGAATCTGTTCTAGTTATTTTTTTTTGCGCAACAATAGAGGAAATTCTTGTTTTTCTATGCTAGAATAAGAGTGATGAGACACTTACTTTAGAGAGATAAAACGTGAATTTAATTGAGAAGAGGGTTCCACGTGATTTCAAATAGATTAGGTTATTTTTTCAAAGATAAGCTCGAAGAAAGTATGATTTCTGCTGAGAAGGTTGCCCATGTACAGGTAGGGAATAATTTGGAGCATGCGCTTTTAGTGCTTACGAAATGTGGCTATTCAGCTATTCCAGTGCTTGATTTCGAATTTAAATTGCACGGACTGATTAGTGCTGCACGTATTACAGATTCGATTTTAGGCCTTGAGCGAATTGAATATGAAAAGCTTGAAACGTTAAAAGTTGAAGATGCGATGCAAACGGAATTTCCTGTTATTAAAGGGGCAATTAATCCGGAACGTGTCGTAAGCTTGCTTGTAGATAATCCATTTTTATGTGTGGTCAATGAGGAAAATGAGTTTCAAGGGATTATTACGCGAAGAATTATTTTAAAACAGGTGAATCGCTTTATTCATGCACCGTTGGAGGACGAAAAATGATTGTCACAGAATATGAATTGCTTGTTTGTCTAGCTGATGAACTGAATATGCGTCGTAGTGCGGAAAAACTTTTTTTGAGTCAACCGGCTTTATCGCAACGTTTGCAGACGATTGAAAGCAGATGGAATACGAAGATTTTTATTCGCACACAAAAAGGCTTGCTTTTAACGCCAGAAGGGGAAGCGATTGTCAAACATGCGGCGAGTGTCATTGCTAGAGAGCATGAAATTCAGGAGCGGCTAGAGGCGATGGAAGGTGTCGTGCGCGGTACGCTTCGAATTGCTTGTGCAAGTGTTGTGGCGCAGATGTGGCTGCCGCGGGTGTTAAAAATGTTCACAGAGAAATATCCCGATGTGACGATTTCACTGCAAACGGGTTGGAGTAGCGATGTCCATGAATTGCTTGCTTCTGGTTCAGTACATTTAGGGATTGTGCGTGGCAGTACGCCGTGGAAAAGTGTGAAGCGGCATTTATTTACGGACCGGCTTATTTTAGTGGATCAGGAGATTGAACGAATTGAAGATGTTTTTGAAACGAATCGGCCATTTATTCAATTCCGGAGCGATTCTAACTATTATCAAGTGATTCAGGATTACTGGCAGCGAAACTTTTCGAAGTTGCCGAAACAAGTCATGTTGATGGATCAAATTGAAACATCGAGGCAAATGGCGATAAACGGAATTGGTTTTGCGATTTTACCTGAGGTGACAATGAGTCAAGAAATCGATGCGGTCGTAAATCGTATTCCGCTAACTGAAAAGGACGGGACAGAACTCGGGCGGGATACCAATTTGCTGACGTATGAACAATCGCTTGAATTACCGCAAGTTGCTGCTTTCCTAGAAGTGACAAATCAATTTCTTGAAACAAGCCGCTAGCTATGGCAAACTAAAAAATAAAAAAGGGGCGTTTAAATATGGAACAAATGGATGCACATCAAATTATTTCTTTTATTCAAAACAGTAAAAAATCAACACCAGTCAAAGTTTATTTGAAAGGGGATTTAGACAAAATTGCTTTCCCCGATGAAGTTAAAACGTTTATTACGGGTAATGCGGGAACAATTTTTGGTGAATGGGCTGACATTGAGCCTCTTCTTGCTAAAAACGAGGCGCATATTGCGGATTATGTAGTGGAAAACGATCGTCGCAATTCAGCTATTCCAATGCTTGATTTAAAAAATATTAATGCGCGTATTGAACCAGGCGCAGTCATTCGCGACCAAGTGACAATTGGAGATAATGCGGTTATCATGATGGGGGCTAGCATTAATATTGGCTCTGTCATTGGAGACGGTACGATGATTGATATGAACGTTGTGCTTGGCGGACGCGCAACAGTGGGCAAAAACTGTCACATCGGGGCGGGATCAGTACTTGCGGGTGTTGTTGAACCACCTTCTGCGACACCAGTTATCGTGGAGGACGATGTTGTCATCGGGGCAAATGTCGTTGTCCTTGAAGGCGTACGAATTGGTAAAGGCGCAGTCGTTGCGGCTGGCGCGATTGTGACGAAGGACGTTGCACCGGGAACAGTTGTAGCCGGCATTCCAGCACGTGTCTTAAAAGAACTTGATGCGAAAACGGCATCGAAAACCGAAATTATGCAAGGCTTGCGACAACTTTAAATCAAATGAAAAGAGGGGCGTGTTCATTTGGCACGTCTCTTTCTTTTAGAAAAGGAGGGTTTTTCGTGAATCGTTTTATTGAGATTAGACGGGATTTACACCAGATTCCGGAAATTGGTTTTGAGGAGCATAAAACGCAGAAATACTTGCTCGATTATATTGCGGGACTGAATCAAGAGTTCCTTGAGGTACAAACTTGGCGCACGGGGATTTTTGTTCGCGTCACGGGGCGAGTTGGTGCGAAAACAATTGGGTACCGGACGGACATGGATGCGTTGCCGCTAGCTGAAAAAACGGGTCTGCCGTTTGCGTCTACGCACGCTGGAGCGATGCATGCATGCGGCCACGATGTTCATATGAGCATTGCGCTAGGGTGTTTGACGCACTTTGCGACGAGTCAGCCTGAACAAAATCTTGTTTTTATTTTTCAACCTGCGGAGGAAGGTCCTGGCGGGGCTTTGCCCATTTTAGAAAGCGAAGAATTTAAAGCATTTTGGCCTGACGAAATTTACGCCTTACATATTGCGCCAGAGTATAAAGTGGGGCAAATTGCGACAAAAGTTGGTCTTCTTTTTGCGAACACATCGGAACTTTTTATTTCGTTTAAAGGGCGCGCTGGGCATGCGGCGTACCCGCATCTTGCGAATGATATGGTCGTTTGTGCGAGTCATTTTGTGACGCAAATGCAGACGATTGTCAGTCGGAATATCGACCCGATGGACGCGGCCGTTATAACGGTTGGAAAAATTTCAGGCGGCGATGCGCAAAACATTATTGCTGAGGTGGCGCACCTAGACGGGACGATTCGGACGGCGAAGAAGAAAACGATGGACGTGATTTGGACGCGTTTAAGACAACTTGCACGCGGCATGGAAGAAGCTTTTCAGTGCGAAATTACGTTCACACCGGGATCGGATTACTGCCAAGTTTACAATCATGCGGAGGAAACGGAACAGTTTATTGCCTTTTTAAATCGCGAGTTTGAAGGGGCGTTTATTGAGGCGCCGGCTGCAATGACGGGCGAAGACTTCGGGTATTTCTTGGAGGAAATTCCGGGTTGTATGTTTTGGCTCGGGGTGGACTCACCGTACGGTTTGCACCACGCTAAATTAAATCCACAAGAAGATGCGATTCCGTTTGCGATTTCTGTTTTAACGAAGTTTTTATCTGAAAAATAAGGGGTTTTGCATATGATTCGTGTCCTTTTAGCGGACGATAATTCGTTTATTACGGGCGGTTTAGAGATTATTTTGAATACGGAGGAAAATTTGGAGGTTGTGGGCACGGTCCAGAACGGAGAAGAGGCGTACCGATTTTGCTTGGAGCATGCGGTTGATGTGGCGCTTGTTGATATTCGGATGCCTGTTATGGACGGTGTTCTTGCGACGAAAAAAATTGCGCAGGAGACGGACACGAAGGTGATTATTTTAACGACTTTTGATGATGACGCGTTTATTTTGGAGGCGATTCAAAACGGGGCGAAGGGCTATTTGCTTAAAAATAATGATCCGAAAAAAATTGTGAATGCCATCTGTAGTGTGATGCAGGAGCAGAGTATTATTCAGGCGGAAATTTGGGATAAGTTGCGCGCGGTGAATCAGGCGAAGCAGACGGCGTATGCGGATCTTGATGCGATGGGGCTGTCTGAACGTGAGAAGGATATTGTGAAAGCGGTAGCGAAAGGGCTGTCGAATCGGGAAATTGCGAAACTCCTTTTTATTTCAGAGGGGACGGTTGCGAACAATATTTCGGCTTTGCTTGGGAAACTGGGGCTTTCACACCGGACGCAGATTGCGATTTTGTATTTCACGGGTAGCGGAAATGGGGATGCGGAATGAATGCCTATAAAATCCAAATTGATGTGGTTTTTTCGCTTTTCTTGCTGTTATTTGTGTTTATACAAGAGTTGTCGGCTTTTTTAAACGCTTGTTATTTGCTGGCGATATTATTGTATTTATCGCTGACTTTACTAAGTTTTACTCTGCGGCGTGCGCGAATTTTTCTCATTGTGCTGCTTTGCGGCAGTATTTTGGTTTTTGGCTTTCTCATCATGCCGTATTTGCTCTATTTATTCCCGTTTGCTGTTTTTTCGCTTTTTTTACAGGGGGAAAAATGGAGTTTTTCGGTCTACGCATTATACGCGGTTATCGCGATGTTGCCGCTCTTTTTTTTGCGTGATTTCCAGATGAGTGCGCTTTATTTATGGATTGCGGCTTTTGCATTCATTTTTTATATGATTTTAAATAAGCAGTCCTACATGTTGCTACGGAAAGAGGAGACGAATGAAGCGCTTAGGATTCAACTGGAAAATGTGCGGGGGAAAATGGATCAACTTGAAACGCGAATGATGAAAGAGACGAGCCTTGCCAAATTAGAGGAGCGAAACGCGCTTTCGCACCGTATTCATGATGAGCTGGGGCATTCGCTTTCTGGCGGACTCATTCAGCTTGAGGCTTGCAAGGCGATTCTTTACAAAGATGTTGACCAGGCGGCGCTCCTTTTGAACAATGCGATTCAAATTAGCCAAGCAGGCATCGAGGAAATTCGGAAGACTTTGAAGGAAACAAAGCCTGCGCAGGAAAGTTTAGGGGTTACGCGGCTTAAAAATGAGCTGTCCCAATTTGAAAGTAAGTATAAATGTCAAACGCTTTTTTATGCGAAAGGTTCATTGGCTAAAATTACCCAACCGATGTGGTATGTATTTTTACAAAACTTGACGGAGGCATTAACAAATTCGTTAAAGTACAGCGACGCGACGCGCATTGAAGCGAATCTTGTTGTATTGAATAAAGTTGCTCGTTTTGAAATACGTGATAACGGGGTCGGCGCAGAAGTTATTTCTAAACATTTAGGTTTACTAGGTATGGAAGAAAGAACGGCGAAACTAGGCGGTAACGTGATTTTTCAAGGTGAGGACGGCTTCTCTATCATTACTTTAATCCCAATTTCGTGAAAATCTCATGCGAAGAAGTGAGGAATTGCACTAGGCAAAGTCCTCGCTTCTTTTTTATAATAGAGAAAACGAGGAGGTACATTATGAAAATCGTTGAAATAAATGAAGTAACGAAAAAATTTGATAAAACGATTGCGGTTGACCGGCTCACGCTTTCGATTGAGAAGGGGCAAATTTTTGGTTTGCTCGGTCCTAACGGCGCTGGGAAAAGTACGGCGATTAGCATTTTATGTGGCTTAATTAAAAAAACGAGCGGTAATATTACGATTTTCGGAGAGCAGCAAGGGCAAGACGGCTTGAGGATTAAAAGTAAGATTGGCCTCGTGCCGCAAGAAATTTCGCTTTATAATGAACTTTCGGCGCTTGAAAACGTTAAATTTTTTGCTGGGCTATACGGTTTGCGCGGCGCGGAACTTGACAAAGCGGCAAATGAGGCGCTTAGTTTTGTTGGCTTAACGGATAAAGCGAAAGGACGTCCAGAAGCATTCTCAGGCGGTATGAAACGTCGTTTGAACATTGCCTGTGCTATTGCGCATCGTCCGGAACTTATCATTATGGACGAACCGACAGTTGGTATTGACCCGCAGTCTCGTAATTATATTTTACGCTCGATTAAAAAGCTGAATGAAAATGGGGCAACCATTATTTATACGAGTCATTATATGGAAGAAGTCGAGGAAATCTGCGACTATATTGCGATTATTGACCACGGGAAAGTCATTGCAGAAGGCACGGAAGAACAGCTCATTAGTTTGGTGACGGACGTCAAAGAAATGGAAATTATCGTGGATCAAGACGCAAGTGTTACGACAAAAGACATCGAAGGGGTTTCGGGCGTTCAGGCGGTGACGTGGAACGGAACAAATTCGCTTCACATCACATCAAGTAGCGAAGTGAACACGCTAAACTCGATTTTGGCCATTTTACTGCAACATAAAATCGATATTTTGGAAATTAATCAAGAAACGCTCAACTTGGAAACTGTATTTTTAAACTTAACTGGGCGAAAATTGCGTGATTAGAAGGGGGCTGTCAAAATGTTATTTCACATCATCAAAAAGCAAGTGAAACTTTCACTGCGCGATAAAAGCTTCTTCATTTTCATGCTCATTTTTCCAATCGCGCTTATTTTCGTACTCGGCAGCGTCCTTCAAAACGCGTTTACTGACGACAGCGATTTAGGCAAGATGAACATCGTCTACGCCCTTCAGGCAGACGCCAACATGAATACAGCCTTTGCAACTTTTGCGAATGAAGCAAGTACGAAGAGCGTTACTTTTAAACAAGTCGATGGGGTTAAAGCTGGTGAGGCGAAGGTGAAAAACGGTGATGCGACAGCGTTCATTCAGGTGAAGGAAAATGATTTGCGCGTTGTGACAAACAGCCCCGGGACGGTTGAAAAAGCGCGACTGGACGGCTATATCAATGCTTTCGCGTCGCAATATCAACTCGCTGTGACGACGGCAAAAGTGAATCCTACACAAATGAATGGCGTCATGGCTTTAAACGACGTACCTAAAGACGCGATTTCGGTCCAAAAACTGAAAACGAGCGATAATGTGTCGTCTTTCCAGTACTATGCGATTGCGCTCATCGGCATGACGATGATGTTTGGTATGATGTCTGGTGTGAACGCGTTTCGAATTGAGAAATTGAAACATACGGATATTCGCTTGCTCATTGCGCCGCTTAGAAAAGAAGTGGCGATTACGGGGAATTTCATTGGTGAACTGGTCGTTCAAGCGATTTCTTTAGTTTTGCTTATGACGGTTTCCCAATTGTTCTTTGACGTGAACTGGGGGAGTGCGGTCCTCATCATCGCGGCCGTTTATTTCAGCCTCGCCTTGTTCTCCGTATCATTTGGCATGGCGATTGACGTTCTATCTAACGGTAATGCAGCAGGGGCTGCCGTTTCGAGCATTATTGTCCAAATTTTTGCTTTCCTAGGCGGGGCTTACTTCCCGATGATAAGTCCGACAATTCAAAAGCTCTCCCCAATTGGTTGGGCGAACATTAGTATTCGCGATATTCTTTACAACGGACAACTTTCCGCGGCTATCATGCCGATTGTAATTAATGTCGGCTTTGCCATTCTCTTTATTGGCCTCATTGCTATAACGCAAAAGCGAAAGGAAGTGTATTAAGATGGCACAAATGGGTTGGATTTTCAAACATAATTGGGACGTATTAAAGAAATCAAAAGTCCGTATGATTATGATTATAGGTCTTCCAATTTTGAGTATTTTAATTTACTTTTTTTCCTACGGCACACAGATGAATGACACGACAGTTTTAAAACTGGGTGTAGTGAATCAGGACTCGGGTATGTATACGAATCAATTGGTGACATTTTTAAAAGAAGATAACGCCGGCATGAAAGAGGTTTCCTATGAAAAAGGCAAAGCCGAACTAATTGGCGGCCAGCTGGATGCGCTCATTTTAATTCAAAAAGGTGCTAATGATAGTTTAGCGAACCAAACGGCGAGCGACTTTAAAATTGAGTCGATTCAAGGCGAAAATACGATAAACACGACCAAAATGCTACTTTCAAATGAGATTAATAAACTTTTGAAGTTGGAGAAACTAGGCGGGCAAGCAAATTTTGAGCAGACGGTCAAAACGTATGACGCTTCAAAATTACCGATTGAAAACACCGACCTAAAGGATCAATCGGACATTGAAAAGATGATGTCGGCCCAAATTCTTGGCTTTCTATGCATGATGCTGCTTTATGCAGCTGGCAGTCTCGGGGAGCTCATTTTAAAAGAAAAGGAGGAAGGGACGTTTTACCGCTTAATGTCCACGCCGCTCTCCAGCAAAAAGTATTTGCTTGGCAATGCGCTTTTCGCCTATGTGATTGTGCTTGTTGAGGTGCTGATTTGTCTCTTTGCAATGCGTTTTGCCTTCCGGATTAATCCGGGTGTTGCATACGTTGATTTATTTGCAATCCTTGCGGTGTTCTCACTGATGGCGGTCGTGCTGTCACTCGCATTCGGCTTTGTCGCAGGAAGCAGAAGGAGTATTTCAGCGATGCAAACGACGATTTTCACGATTTCAACGCTACTTTCTGGCGCGCTAATTCCGATTGCTATCATGCCAGAAATCATGCAAAAAATCGCCGCTTTCATGCCGCAATACTGGGTGATGGACGCCGTCTCAAAACTCCAACAAAACGGAACACTTGCCGATTTAAGTTTAAACATCATCATTTTACTCGGCTACACCCTCCTATTTTTCAGCATTGCCAGCTACAAATTCGCAAAAAACAAGGAACTACGGTCATTTGTTTAAACCAAACATAAAAAATCCCCCACCAGAGTTTTTATTTTGGCGGGGGATTTTAATGGGATTAGAATTTATGATACATAAATTGAAACAGCGGCGAATGAGTTTGAAAGTAAGGTCACGACAGAATCTACATTTCATAATACGTAGATTAAAACAAAACAACGCGGTTAATTGAACAGTCCGCGAAAGAAATTTACATTTCACAATACATAGATTAAAACAATGTCATCACTCAAAAAAACGAAAAACTGGAATTATTTACATTTCACAATACATAGATTAAAACATTTCCGCTTGATATTCTTTGTCTTCTGTCATGAGAATTTACATTTCACAATACATAGATTAAAACTGAGTAGTTCCATTCATTTCATCCCACAGACCAATATTTACATTTCACAATACATAGATTAAAACGTAAATATAACCAAGTACTAACTTACCATTTTTGTCATTTACATTTCACAATACATAGATTAAAACGAATTCTCATGTTTCACAAAAGATGAAGAGTACGTATTTACATTTCACAATACATAGATTAAAACTGGTACCCTCTCGAGCTCTACTCTCATCATAGCTCAAAAGTGGTTTTCTGTCGACCCTAGATTTTTGGGTGGAAAATGGGATGGAAAAACGAATTGATTGTTCCATTATCTCCTCGTTCTCCTACTCTCCCAATGATTCCCAACTTTCTGTCGTTCCCCCAGCAATTTTACGTTACCGAACATCGACAGAAAACCCCGATACACATCATACCGGGGCAATGGCTCATTTATTTTTTAATGCTTGGACTTTTTCTTCGTCAGGCGTTACGAAATAGGTCGTTTGATTATCGTAAATGACATAGCCGGGTTTGGCGCCGTTTGGTTTTTTCACGTGCTTGACGAGCGTTGCGTCAACAGGGACGGTGCTTGATAGACGTGCTTTTGAGAAATAAGCGGCAATCATGGCGGCCTCTTCGATGGCTGTTTCATCGGGATTCGGGTCTTGGATCACAACATGCGAACCAGGCAAATCCTTGACGTGGAACCACAGTTCGTTGTTTTTTGCGAGTTTATTCGTCAAATATTCGTTTTGTTTGTTGTTTTTTCCGACTAAAATCGGTAGGCCACTTGTTGAGGTGTATTTTTCGAGTTTGGGCGCAGCGTTTTTTTGACGGCTGTTTTTTGGTTTCTTGTAACGAAGGTAACCTTGTTCGGCGAGTTCCTGCCGGATTTCTTCTACGTCGCTCGGGCCGGCCGTTTCCAGTTGTGCAAGAACATTATCCAAGTAGGCGATTTCTTCCTGCGTCAGTGCGATTTGTTCCTCGACGTACGCCACAGCATTACGCAGTTTCTGGTAGCGCGTAAAATAGCGCTGGGCGTTTTGTGAAGGCGTTAGGCGTGTATCAAGCGGGATTGTCACATCTGGCAAGGCCTCATCATAAAAATTTTGCACCGTCACGTTTGCCATACCTTTTTCCATTTTGTATAAACTCGCCGTAAGCAGTTCGCCTTGAATGCGGAACTCGTCAGCCTTTTCCGTTTCAACAAGCGTATTTTCCAGTTTTTCAATCTTTAAAACGTTGCGCGCCCGTTCGTTCGCCAAAAGACGCTCCAAATCATGCCCCATTTGATGGACGCGGTCACGCCGCGCTTTCCCGCTATAAAATGCATCGAGCAATTCACTCAAAGAATCAAAACGCTTCGCATGAGCCTCAAGCGCTAGCGGCATAAAATAATAATCTTCCTTCTCGTTACGCACGAAAGTATGCGGCACAGCTTTTTGGCCTAAAAAGGTTGGAATTTCCTGCAAAACAGAAAAGAAGGCAGACTGTAGCGAATTTGGACTAGCGTCACCCGCCCGGTGGACAATTTCCAGAGCGAGAAGTGGGCTGAAACCCGCGAAATGTTTCACGAGAGCTTTGGCCGAATCTTCCTCTGGCGAAATGAATGTCTCCAAATCAGCCGTAGAAACCGTGAACGGGTCGATTTTGTTTGCCTTAGGCGGTAAAATATACTCGGCGCCCGGAAGTAGTGTCCGGTAACTATTTTGCGCAGGACTAATATGTTTTATGCAATCAATAATCGTTCCTTTTTGACGATCCACAAGCGTTAAATTGCTGTGACGCCCCATAATTTCAATATACAAATCTAAAAAACGATTTTCTCCAATATCGTCTTTTCCGCGGAACCCAAGCACGAGAATCCGCTCATTCGGCTCCTGCCTAACTTCCTCGATGATGGCGCCTTCCAAATGTTTGCGCAAAAGCATACAAAACATCGGCGGATTCGGTGGATTTTCGGGCACATCTGTCGTCCACTGCACACGCGCATAACTTGGGTGCGCTGAAATGAGCAGGCGTTTATTTTCGCGGTTTTTTCGGATATAAAGCAAAAGTTCGTGCGGAAACGGCTGATGAATCTTCATAATGCGTCCACTTTCCGCGCCTTCTTTAATTTCTTCGGTCATAGCTTTTAAAAACATTGCATCAAATGCCATTTTTATTCTTCCTTTACTTGTTTGTTACGTACTATTGTATCACAATTTTAAGTTTAACTATGCAAGTAGCACGAGCTTTGCTATAATAATTAGATGAAACTAGTATAAGAGGTGGCGAATCTTATGGTGAAAAGCATGACAGGTTTCGGTCGAAAAACGAAAGAAAATGATGATTGTAAGGTGACGGTTGAATTAAAGGCCGTCAATCATCGATATTTTGAGGCAGTTTTTCGCATGCCTAGGCAATTCGCTTATCTCGAAACAAAGCTTAAAAAGACGCTTTCGGGGGTTTTAAAGCGCGGGCGAGTGGAGTGCTTTATTTCGTTTGAAGGGGCACAAATTGCGAAGCATCACTTGGCGGTGGACTTTGAACTGGCCGACGAGTATTACCGGTTCTTGAAACAAGCGGAAGCGCGTTATGAGTTCTCGGAAAGCTTGACGATGCGTGACTTTTTAGCGGATCCTGTTTTTCTTGAAGTTCGTGAAAGTAGCGAGGCTGACTCGGCGCTTGAAGCCCTTGTTTTAGAAACAGTTCACGGGGCAACAAAAAGGCTTGATGAGATGCGCAGTTTAGAAGGCGCTGAAATAGCGCTCTATTTTAAATCGCACTTAGAGGCATTCGAGTCGTGCATGCTTGCGGTGCGTCAGGCGATTCCAGAGATGGAAGCCGCATATAAAGCGCGTCTTCAGGAACGGCTAGCAAAACTCGCGGAAGCCGAATTTGACGAGCGCATGATGCTCACGGAACTCGGTTTATTCCTAGAAAAAGCCGACATTAACGAAGAAACCGAACGGCTGGATAGCCATTTGAAACAGTTTTATAGTATACTTACGCAAGAAGGCGCAGTGGGGCGAAAGCTGGATTTCCTAATTCAAGAGATGAACCGGGAAGTGAATACGATTGGGTCGAAAGCGATGTCGATAACGATTACTGAGAATGTCGTGGAAATGAAAACGACGCTTGAAAAAATTCGTGAACAAGTCCAAAATGTGGAATGACTTTAGAAATGAGGTAAGGGAATGACGGAAAGAGGCCTTTTAATTGTTCTTTCAGGACCGAGTGGGGTTGGCAAAGGAACGGTAAGGGAAGCGGTCTTTCGGGACCCGGAAACGAAATTCGAATACTCGATTTCGATGACAACGAGAAAGCCGCGCGAAGGCGAACAAGAGGCGGTTGACTACTATTTCAGAAGCCGCGAGGAGTTTGAGCAAGCTATCGCTGACGGCAAAATGCTCGAATACGCCGAATATGTTGGCAACTACTACGGGACGCCGCTCGATTATGTCGAGGAAAAGCTTGCTAACGGCATCGATATTTTTTTAGAAATTGAGATTCAAGGCGCGATGCAAGTGAAAAAACGAATGCCAGAAGGTGTTTTCATTTTCCTAACACCGCCAGATCTCGGCGAACTCAAAAACCGCCTAATCGGTCGCGGCACAGAAACGCTCGAAGTCGTCGAAGCGCGAATGAAAACCGCTAAAGAAGAAATTGAAATGATGGCTTCCTATGATTACGCGGTCGTAAATGACGTCGTCCTTGACGCTGTCCGCAAAATTAAAGGCATTGTCGAAACAGAACATTTAAAAACGGAGCGTGTGATTCACCGCTATCAAAATATGTTGGAGGAGATTTAATTATGATGTTATACCCATCGATTGATAATTTACTGTTAAAAATTGATTCAAAATACTCTTTAGTAACTGTTGCGGCTGCTCGCGCTAGAGCGATGCAAGCAGAAAACGACCCAGGCTCGTTACCCACTTACGAATCTCATAAATATGTTGGAAAAGCACTGGAAGAAGTTCACGCTGGCAAACTAGTAATTGCGAAAGACGCTGAATAAAACGAAAAGCGAATGAGAAGTCATTCGCTTTTTTTGTACGAGAAACTATTAAAAGAGATTAGAAACTTGGGCTTTTTTATGTGTACTAGATAAGTGTATTTTTTTATACATGAAAAATAATCGTATCCAGATGAGCTATTCACCCGTGACAAAAGAGTGCCCAAAAGTAATTGCGGGGCGCTCTTTTATTTTCAAAAACGCAAGCGTAATCTTCCTTGCCAAAACATGTTATAATAAAAAGGATTATGTGGACTTGAGGTGAATCAAAGTGAATGGAAAAAATATTTTACTAGCGGTATCAGGCGGCATTGCGGTTTATAAGGCGGTTGCCCTTACAAGTAAATTGACGCAGGCAGGCGCGAATGTGAAAGTGATGATGACGGAGCATGCGATGGAATTTGTCCCTCCGCTTTCTTTTCAAGTTTTATCCAGAAATGATGTTTATACAAACACTTTTGATGAAAAAAATTCGAAAGTGGTGGCGCATATTGATCTTGCGGACTGGGCTGACCTTGTGATTGTCGCACCTGCAACCGCGAATATTATTGCAAAAATGGCGAACGGGCAAGCAGATGATATGGTGACGACAACGCTTCTTGCGACAGAAGCTCCGGTTTGGGTGGCACCAGCGATGAATGTGCATATGATTCAGCACAAGGCGGTCGTGCGAAACATTAACCAGCTTTATGCAGACGGCGTGCGCTTTATCGAGCCAGAAGAAGGGTACCTTGCTTGTGGCTATGTTGGCCGCGGGCGGCTTGAGGAGCCTGAAAAAATCGTTCTGCGCATTCGTGAGTTTTTTTTAGAAGATGAAACGATACTTTTAGGGAAAAACGTGCTCGTAACAGCCGGTGCGACACGCGAAAAACTAGATCCCGTCCGCTACTTTACGAACCATTCAACAGGGAAGATGGGCTTTGCTGTCGCAGAGGTGGCAAAACGCGCCGGAGCGAATGTAACACTTGTAACGAGTGCACGTGAGCGTTTAGTCCCACCTGGCGTGAACGTTTTATACGTGGAATCGGCTGAGGAGATGTATGCGGCGGTGAAGGAAAACCAGGCGAAACAAGATGCATTTGTGATGACGGCTGCAGTTGCGGACTATACGCCGCAGCGGGTGAGCGAGCAGAAAATTAAAAAGCAACCGGGCGACTTCACGGTTGAGATGAAGCGGACGAAGGATATTTTGGCTGACGTTGGTGAAACGAAATCAGACGCGCAAGTGGTTATTGGGTTTGCGGCGGAGACTGAAAATGTGCGCGAAAATGCGCTTAAGAAATTAAAATCTAAAAACGCTGACTTTATTGTGGCGAATGATATAACAGACGCGGGTGCGGGGTTTGGCACCGATACGAATATTGTGACGATTTACGGGGCAAATGGCGGCGAAGAAAGTTACCCCCTTTTAGACAAAAGTGAAGTGGCGAAAGAAATTGTGAAGCGAATTGCGGACCGATTGGAGCCGAACGAATGATTCAAATTGCGAAAGTGATTGTAGATGTTCCGGCGATGCAAGTCGACAGGCCGTTTGATTACGTTTTGCCGGAAAATTTGGTTGACCTTGTGATGGTCGGGACGCGGGTTTCTGTGCCATTTGGAAATCGGAAGGTGCAAGGCTTTGTTGTTGAGCTAGGCGAGGCGGCAGATGTTACGAAACTTAAAACGATTGACTCGGTGATGGACGTGCTGCCAGTTTTAAATGAGGAGCTGCTTGAACTGGGCGACTGGCTCGCGAAAGAAACGCTCGCGTTCCGCGTTTCGGTGTATCAGGCGATGTTGCCGGCTGCTCTTCGGGCTAAATATGAGAAATACGTGGTACGACTTGATACGGAAGACGACGAATTAGAGCGGCTTTTTGAAGGATATGAAACGTTGCCGTTTAAAGAACTAGAGGCGCGTGGCATTTTAAAAAGCGTACAGAAATATTTGCGCAGTGGCCAAATTGAACTCGCGCATGCTGTGAAAAACAAAGTGACGAATAAAAAAATGCGTGTTGCTAAATGTGAATTGTCGCTAAGTCAGTTGCATGATGCGCGTTCTGATTTGCCGAAAAATGCGAAAGCGCAGGCCAAATTGCTCGCGTTTTTTGAAACTAGCGATGCGGAATTTGTGCCCGTCAAGCAGCTGAAGGAAGAGCTTGGTGTGAGCCAACAGGCTATTAGTAAGCTAGTTGAACAGGGCGCGCTTAGTCTTGCAGACAAAATTGTGAGCCGGGACCCTTATGAGAGTCGCGAGTTTGAACGGACAACGCCGCTCTCGCTTTCTGAGGAACAACAGACGGCTTGCGACCGGATTCTGCTTTCGGCAAATGAAGCAAGCCCAGAAACTTTTTTGTTGCACGGCGTAACAGGAAGCGGGAAGACGGAAATTTATTTGCAATCCATTGCGGAAGTTTTACAAAAAGGAAAAGAAGCCATTGTGCTCGTTCCAGAAATTTCCTTGACGCCGCAAATGGTCGAGCGGTTTAAAAGTCGATTTGGCGACGCGGTGGCGGTTTTGCACAGCGCCCTTTCGCACGGTGAAAAATATGATGAATGGCGAAAAATTGAGCGGAAAGAAGCGAAAGTCGTTGTTGGCGCGCGTTCGGCCGTGTTTGCACCCTTTGAAAATTTGGGGCTCATTATTATCGATGAGGAGCACGAGGCAACGTACAAGCAAGAAGATAATCCGCGTTACCACGCGCGCGATGTTGCCATTTGGCGGGCTAAACGTCACGGCTGCCCAGTTGTACTCGGTAGCGCCACGCCGTCGCTCGAATCCTATGCGCGCGCAACAAAAAACGTCTACAGCTTGCTAGAGCTTCCAACGCGAATCAACAAACAAGAAATGCCAGAAGTGCACGTAGTAGACATGCGCGAAGAACTACGTAGCGAAAACCGCACAGAATTTTCACGCACACTGCTCGAAAAAATCAAAGAACGAATCGAACGAAAAGAGCAAACCGTCCTGCTTTTGAATAAAAGGGGATATGCCTCATTCGTCATGTGTCGCGACTGTGGATATGTGGTGGAGTGCCCCAATTGTGATATTTCACTTACCTACCATCAAGCGACACATAAAATGAAATGCCACTACTGCGGCCACGAAGAGCGCGTCCCAATGAAATGCCCATCATGCGAGAGCGAGCACATTCGTTACTTCGGGGCGGGCACGCAAAAAGTGGAGGAAAGCCTTGCGAAATTAATTCCCGAGGCGCGCGTCATTCGAATGGACGTGGATACGACGCGCAAAAAAGGGGCGCACGAAAAGCTTCTCTCGCGCTTTCAAAATGGCGAAGCTGATATTCTGCTTGGCACGCAAATGATTGCCAAAGGGCTTGATTTTCCGAACATTACCCTTGTCGGCGTTTTAAATGCTGATACGATGCTGTTCTTACCCGATTTTAGATCAGCCGAAAGAACATTTCAGTTGCTCACGCAAGTGAGTGGACGCGCTGGGCGGCATGTTTTACCCGGAGAAGTGGTTGTGCAAAGTTATAGCCCTGAGCATTACAGCATTCAGTACGCGAAAACGCATGACTACCACGGCTTTTACGGTCACGAAATGTTGATGCGCCGCCGCGGAGAATACCCGCCGTTCTACTTCCTGACGCTTATTAACGTGAGTCACGAAGACGAGCGGAAAGTGATAAAAACGATTCAAGACATGGCGAGCTACTTGCGCTCTAAGCTTGGGCGGGATTCGATTATTTTAGGGCCAGTTCCAAGTACCATCAGTCGGATTAAAAATAAGTATCGCTACCAGTGCATGATTAAATATAAACAAGAACCAGCTTTGAAAGAGGAGCTTAAGATGCTACTTGAACACTACCAAAAAGAACAAGCGAAAGGACTTGCGATTTCAATTGATGTGGAGCCGTACGTTCTGATGTAAGGAGTGAAAAAATGGAAAAAATTATTTTTATGGGGACGCCAGATTTTGCGGTGCCCGTTTTGAAAAATTTAGCTGAAAAATATGACGTGGTTGCCGTCGTAACTCAGCCAGACCGAGTGCTCGGACGAAAACGCGTTTTAACGGCACCACCGGTTAAGGTTGCGGCAAACGAACTCGGCATTCCTGTTTACCAGCCTGAAAAATTGCGTGCATCAGAAGAATTAGACGCCTTACTCGCGCTTGATGTGGATTTGCTCGTGACAGCGGCTTATGGGCAGATTTTGCCGAACAATTTGCTTGCGCTACCTAAAAAGGGCGCGATTAATGTGCATGCTTCACTGCTTCCAGAGTACCGCGGCGGCGCGCCGATTCATTATGCGGTCATGGACGGGAAGGCGGAAACGGGCGTGACGATTATGTACATGGTGGAAAAACTAGACGCCGGCGATATGATTGCGCAGCGCAGTATGCCAATTACGGACGAAGATGATACGGGCACGATGTTTGAAAAATTAGCAGTGCTTGGCGCGGCACTTTTAATGGATACGTTGCCAGACTTTTTGGCAGGGAAGATAAACGCGGTGCCGCAAAATCCGGAAAAGGTTACGTTTGCACGCAATGTGTCGCGTGAACAGGAAAAACTCGATTTTTCTAAAGAAGCGCGGGTTGTGTGGAACCATATTCGCGGGCTTTCGCCGTTTCCAGTTGCGTACACGACGTTTGAAGGAAAACCGTTTAAAATTTGGCGGGCGCATCTATCTAGCGAGCAAACTGATCTTTCGCCGGGAAGTTTTGTGCTGCTCACAAAATCAACATTTGGCATTGTGTGCGGTGATGGCAATCTTGTCGTGCCAGAAATTGTTCAACCTTTTGGGAAGCCGAAAATGGACGCGAATGCGTTTATTCAAGGAACGCTCCGAAATATTTCAAAGGAAGTTAGGTTTGGTGATTAAATGAAAAAAGAAGTTCGTGAAATTGCGCTTGAACTAATTGAAAAAGTAGAAAATCAAGGATCTTATAGCCATTTACTTATTAATGATGCTTTAAAAAAACAAGATTTAAATGTAGCGGATAGAGGGCTTTTGACAGAACTAGTTTACGGGACAATTCAACGGAAAATTACGCTTGATTTTTTCCTTGAGCCGTTTTTGAAAAAGACGCCAGAAGATTGGGTGCAAAATTTGCTGCGGTTGTCAGTTTATCAAATGCAATTTTTGGATAAAATTCCCGAACATGCGATTTTACACGAAGCTGGTGAAATTGCGCGGAAGCGCGGTCATGATGGCGTAACGAAATTTGTGAACGGCGTTTTGCGCAACATCATTCGCCGAGGCGTACCAGCCATTGATGCGATTTCAGACGACGTGACGCGACTTAGCGTTCAAGTTAGCCTGCCAGAATGGCTTGCAGCACGTTTTATCAAACAATTTGGGTACGAGCGCGCACTTGAACTTGGAGAGGCCTTTTTAGTTCCGCCAAATCAAACGGTACGTGTGAATGTAACTGAAACCAATCCGAAGTCACTCGTAAAAGAGTTTGCGGACCAAGGAATTTCTGCAAAAGTGTCGGAGATTATACCAGAGGCCCTGGAGATTGAAAAAGGAAGCATCGCAAATACGAACGCTTTTAAAACCGGAAAATGTACCATTCAAGACGAAAGTTCGATGATTGTGGCCTATGCGCTCGAGCTTACGGACGACTTGGACGTTTTAGATGCGTGTTCGGCTCCTGGGGGAAAAACCACGCATATTGCGGAGAAGATGAACGGGACTGGCAGTGTGATGGCGCTTGATATCCACGCTCATAAAACGAAACTCGTAGCGAGTGCGGCTAGTCGGTTGAATTTATTAAACGTGCGAACGCTCGCTTTAGATGCGAGAAGTGCAACAAGCGAATTCGAAACAAAAAGTTTTGACCGCGTTTTAGTGGACGCACCTTGTTCTGGGTTTGGCGTGCTAAAACGAAAACCAGATATTAAATACAGTAAAAAGCCTGATGATATTGCGCGACTTAGCGAAATTCAGCTCGCAATTTTAGATGAAGTTAGCCAACTTGTTAAAGAAAATGGTATATTAGTGTATAGTACTTGTACGATTGACAGGGAAGAAAATGCCGAAGTTGTGCAGAAATTTCTGGAGAAGCATCCAGAGTTTGAGGCGAAATCGGTTACTGTCCCGAAATCGTTAGAACATTTAAAGACGGGCAATGACTTACAAATTTTACCGACGGATTTTGGAAGCGACGGATTTTATGTTGCGAGTTTCAAACGGCGCCCTTAAGATTGGAGAGAGAAACTATGCAAGTTGAATTTAGAACGGACAGAGGAAGAATCAGACACCATAATGAAGATAACGGTGGTGTTTTTGAAAATAAAACTGGGAATCCAATTGTCATAGTTGCAGATGGAATGGGCGGTCATCGCGCCGGTGATGTTGCCTCAGAAATGGCCGTTAAACTTCTTAGTGAAGCTTGGCAGGAAACAGAAGAATTTTTACACGCGAATGATGTGGAAGACTGGTTTCGCATTGTGATTCAAAAAATCAATCGCGTCATTACCGCAGAAGCAGAAAAGGAACCTGAGCTAAAAGGAATGGGCACGACGCTAGTCGCTGCGATTTTCACGCGAAGTCAAGCCATCATTGCCAATGTTGGTGACAGCCGCGGTTACTTGCTTCAAGGCGAGAAATTTGTGCAAATTACGGAAGACCATTCACTTGTGAACGAGCTTCTTCGCAAAGGTGAAATTTCGAAAGAAGACGCGGAAAATCATCCACGCAAAAATATTTTACTTCGCGCATTAGGCGTGGAAGGTTTTGTTGACACGGATACGTTTATTACACCATTTCAAACAGAAGATATTTTGCTACTCTGTTCAGATGGGCTAAGCAACATGATTTCGGAGGCAGAAATGCGACAAGTTTTAACCAGCAAAAGAACACTTGCTGAAAAAGCTGATTCGCTTATTACGAAAGCAAACGCAAACGGCGGAGAAGATAATATTACCGTGTTACTACTTAAACGGGATAACGTAAGAAAAGGGGGTGACTCATCATGATGATTGGAAAACGACTAAGCGGACGATATAAAATTTTAAGCCCAATTGGCGGCGGCGGAATGGCTAATGTATTTTTAGCACACGATATGATTTTAGACCGCGATGTGGCAGTGAAAATCTTGCGAATTGATTTAGCTGATGAAAGCAATTTGATTCGTCGCTTCCAGCGTGAGGCGCAGTCAGCAACAAGTTTAGTGCACCCCAATATTGTTGGCATCTATGATGTCGGTGAAGAAAATGATTTGCACTACATTGTTATGGAATACGTGGAAGGCATGGATTTAAAACAATACATTCAAGAAAAACACCCGATTCCATTTGATGAAGCCGTTGAAATTATGAAGCAAATTGTTTCAGCCATTTCGGCAGCGCATAAATATCATATCATTCACCGTGATATTAAACCGCAAAATATTTTAATCGACCATGATGGAGTTGTGAAAATTACGGATTTCGGAATTGCGATGGCGCTTTCGGAAACCTCAATTACGCAAACCAATTCGCTTGTCGGCTCTGTGCACTATTTATCTCCCGAGCAAGCGCGCGGCGGCATGGCGACTCAAAAATCAGATATTTATTCGCTCGGAATTGTGCTTTATGAGCTTCTAAGCGGACAAGTTCCTTATGACGGGGAATCCGCTGTATCCATTGCGATTAAACATTTACAGGGAAGCATTCCGTCTGTTCGAGAGACGAATCCTGCTATCCCGCAAAGCTTGGAAAATATTATTATTAAAGCAACGGCAAAAGATCCTGCTGCCCGCTACCAGTCTGCTGAAGAAATGGAAGAAGATTTAGAAACTTGTTTAAATGAAGACCGCCTGAACGAGCCTAAATTTATTCCGAACACGGACGACGGGGATACAAAAACGATTCCCATTATTGCGACGAAAAACGCGATGCGCAACTTAGATGATACCGTCACACAAACGCCGCTTGCAGAAGAAGAGGCAATCAAAGAAGGCGACGCGGATGGGAAAAAGCCGAAGAAAAAAATGAGCAAGAAAAAGAAAATTTTCTGGATTGTTTTTGGCGTCATTTTGCTATTTGCAGGAATCATTTTAACGCTTTGGTTGCTCGGAAAAAATCCAACAGAATTTGAAGTGCCAGATGTTAGTGGTAAAACCGAATCACAAGCCATTTCTTTGCTACAAAAAGAAGGGTTTACGATTGGAAGAACCATTGAAAAGAATAGCGATTCTGTTAAAGATGGAGATGTTATCAATACCGACCCTGAAGCTGGGGAAATGAAAGAAAAAGGTGCTAAAATAACACTTTATGTTAGTATCGGCTCTAAAAAAGTCACGATGGAAGATTATTCTGGTAGGAGCTATGAGGATACGGAAACAGTTTTAAAAGAACAGGGCTTTAAATCCGTTTCGAAAAAAGAAGAATATAGCGATACCGTAGAAGCAGGGATGATAATCTCGCAAAGTCCTGCTGCTGGAACGGATGTTGTGGCGAAAGATACAGATGTTGAGCTAATGGTGAGTCGCGGTAAAGCACCAATTACATTAAAAGATTTACGCGGCTATAATCAAACAGCACTCGATGACTATGCTTCCTCGGTCGGAATTACGATCCAAACAACAGAACAAAACAGCGATACGGTTGAAAAAGGACAAGTGATTTCGCAGTCACCTGCCGCAGGTACGACGATAAACGCCGGATCAACGGTGAATGTTGTGATTTCCAAAGGACCGAAAGAAAAAGCAGTAAAAAGCGTGACAAAAACGATTCAAATTCCGTATGGTGATGCAGGTTCAGGCGGCGACGGCGACTCGCCGAAACCAAAACATGTTAAAATTTATATTGATGATAAAAATCATTCGATGTCAACCCCGTATCGCGAACTAGATATTACCGAAAATACAAGTGTTACGATTACGTTTGAAATTGAAGAAGGTTCAAAAGGAAGCTATAAAATTTTGCGTGATGATGAAACTATTGATGAAGGTACGGTAGATTATCCGAATTAAAGGAGGTCGTAAAACTGGAAGGACAAATTATTAAAGCGTTAAGTGGTTTTTACTACGTGTTTCATGAAGGTACGGTCTATCAAACGAGAGCAAGAGGAAACTTTCGAAAACGAAAACTAACGCCTCTTGTTGGTGATGACGTCACTTTTCAAGCGGATAATCAGACGGACGGTTATATTTTAGATATTTTACCTCGTGAAAATGAATTAGTTCGTCCGCCTGTTGCGAACATTGATATTGCTATCCTCATTTTCTCAGCAGTGGAACCGGACTTCTCCACCAATTTAACCGACCGCTTTCTAGTTGCGATTGAAAAAGAAGATATTCGTCCGGTGATTGGCATCAGTAAGATGGATTTAGCCACAGAAGAAGAAAGAAAAGCCATTGAAAATTACCGCGATATTTATGTAAATGCTGGATACGAGGTATTTTTGACTGGGAGCGATGTTGATAAAGCTGCTATTTTGGACTTGATTCACGGAAAAACCGCGGTTATTGCGGGGCAATCGGGTGTTGGTAAGTCGACCTTTTTAAATCAATTAAATCCTGATTTAACTTTGCAGACGGGGGAAATTTCAACTTCTCTCGGCCGCGGTCGGCATACGACACGACATGTAGAGCTTTTGCCAATTGGTGATGGTTTTATCGCCGATACACCCGGATTTAGTTCCATTGAATGGGATAATTTAGAGCCTGAAAACTTACAATTTTGTTTTCCAGAAATTGAAGATCGGCGCTCTGGCTGTAAATTTCGCGGTTGTTTACATGAAAATGAACCCAATTGTGCGGTGAAAACAGCTGTTTTAGAAGATGAAATTGCCGATTTTCGTTATGAGCATTACTTACAAATTTTAACGGAATTAAAAAATAGAAAGCCGAGGTATTCATGATGGGAAAAATTGCACCTTCAATTTTAAGCGCAGACTTTGCGAATTTGGAAAAAGATATTGCCGAAGTAGAACGCTTAGGCGCCGATTATTTGCATATTGATGTGATGGACGGCCATTTTGTTCCTAATATTACGTTTGGTCCAGATGTCGTAAAAGCAATTAGACCGCGCACCAAATTGCCGCTTGACGTCCATTTAATGATTGAAAACCCAGATAACTACATTCCGCAATTTGCAAAAGCTGGCGCCGATTACATTTCTGTCCACGTTGAAGCATGCACGCACTTGCACCGCACGCTCCAACACATTCGCTCATTCGACGTGAAAGCGGCTGCCGTACTGAATCCCGCAACACCCATTGACACGCTTTTCCACGTGTTAAATGAGCTTGATATGGTTCTCTTTATGACCGTCAACCCGGGATTTGGTGGGCAAAGCTTTATTCCAGAAGTGCTAGAAAAAATCGCGGCGTTTAAAGCGTTGATTGATGAAAAAGGACTCGATATTGAAATCGAAGTGGACGGTGGCGTTAATCGTGAAACAGCCAAAGCATGCTTAGATGCTGGCGCTAATGTTTTCGTTGCTGGAAGCTACATTTATGGAAATAAAGATCGTAAAATTCCAATGGATAATCTCCGCGTTGTCGTTGGAAACTAGAAGGGGAGCAATAGGCTTAAGTACACCTATTGCTTCTTTTTTGGAAAGGAAGAAAACGATGAAAATTGTCAACATTATGGTCGGCGGTCCTGCGTCTGAACTGCCCGATTTAAAACCCTATACGAACGAAAAAAGCACTTGGCTAGGCGTCGATGGTGGGGCAAAACGCCTGCTCGATTTAAATATCCCCTTTGAAATAGCTTTAGGAGATTTCGACTCGCTAACGAAAGCGGAACTTGCCGACTTAAAAACAAAAGTAGCAGACGTACGCGTTTTTCCAGCTGAAAAAGATCAAACCGATACGGAAATCGGATTAGAAGCCGCAATTGCAATGGAGCCCAACTTAATTCGTATTTTCGGCGCGACAGGTGGCCGAATGGACCATTTACTGGCGAATTTAATGATGCTCGCACAACCAAAGTTTTTTGATGCAATTCCGCTCGTTGAAATGATTGACCGCTACAATTACATGAAAATGTATGCGCCTGGCGAGTATACGCTTGTCAAACAGGCGGACAAAAAATATGTAGCCTTTACGACCATGTCAAACGTCAGCGGTTTAACTTTAAAAGGGTTTAAATATCCGTTAGAAAATGCCGATTTCCCGTTTGGTAGGGCGCTGTCGAGCAATGAATTTAACCAATCCAAAGCCGCTTTTTCGTTTCAAACCGGCTTGATATTAATGACACAAAGTAAGGATGAGTAAAAATGCCATTTTGGAAAAATAAAAGAAATTTAGCACTTATTTTCGGAGGACTCGCGATTTTGTTTAGCTTTTACATTGAAGTCGTCTCCGCAAAAAATGTTTTCTCAGGAAACTATTCGGCTGATTTAAAAGTGCCAATCATGCTTATGTTTATCGCAAGCATCATCTTTTTTGCGAGTTTCGTTGTTGGATACAGCTTTTTATGGCAAAAAAAATACAAAATCGCCATTCCGATTTTGTTTGTAAGCGGCGTTCCCGCCTTTATTTTCCTACATATTTTTTCAGGTATGTTTATGATTATTTGCGGAGTGCTCGCAAAATCAGTAAGTGATAATCTACCAAAAGAGTCTGGGCATAGTTAACATTTGTTCTGTAAAAGAAATAAGTCTAAATTTAGTCATAACGCCATCTTTAAAAATGGGTTTCACTGAATTTAGGCTTATTTTTTATCTATGTACCAGTGTTTTTTTGTAAGCGTTTTACAAAAAGAAAAGAAAAAATGCACCGAATGGAATCGCTGCATTTATCTTGCTTCAATTAAACGCGTTCTACTTTACCAGATTTAAGCGCACGAGTAGAAACCCAAACTTTTTTCGGTTTACCATTTACGAGGATACGAACCTTTTGAAGATTAGCTTTCCAAGTACGTTTGCTTGAATTCATCGCATGCGAGCGACGGTTACCAGAACGAGATTTACGACCTGTAATTACGCATTCTTTTGCCATAACTTAACCCCTCCTTACCAGAAGTTCTCATAAGACGTTTATATCAAGACAGACAGAAAACATCTTTTGTTAATTTCATACACTAGAATAATTTATCATACCTAGATGTTTCTTGCAAGTGTTTGCGCGAAATTAGTGCTAAGTTTTTTTACTTGACAGCAGGAGGACTTGAAATTAATAAGGTGAAAAAACAGATACTTTCAATCACTCATGGATTATAGTAAAATAGATGCGAACGGATAAAAACGTAGAACGAAAGTGAAAGAATGTGTGAGGAGGAGTTAAAATGTCACTTGAAATAGAAACAAAACTCGGCAAAGTAGATATTACAGATGAAGTTATTGCAACAATTGCTGGTGGGGCGGCAGAAGAAAACTTTGGGATTGTCGGCATGGCAAGCAGACACCAAATTCGCGACGGCTTAACAGACATTTTAGGAAGAGAAAACTATACAAAAGGCGTCATCGTTAGAAAAGAAGAAGATAGCCTTCATATTGATATGTACATCATTGTTCGTTTTGGAACGAAAATTTCAGAAGTAGCCTATAACGTGCAAGATCGCGTCAAATATACTTTAGAAAAAACACTCGGTTTAATTGTTGATTCAGTTAATATTTATGTGCAGGGTGTTAAAGTGCTAAACGAGGACTAAGGAGGATTATTTAACTTGAATACTTATCAGTTAGATGGAGAAAAATGGGCAACAATGATTGCGATGGGAGCGGAAAATTTATCAAAAAATGCTGATTTTGTTGATTCTTTAAATGTTTTTCCTGTCCCAGACGGCGATACTGGAACCAATATGAATTTATCGATGACAAGTGGCGCAGTGGAAGTTTCGGCGAATGACAAAACTAATGCCGGAGCCGTCAGTGCTAATTTAGCGAAGGGACTCTTGATGGGCGCGCGAGGAAATTCTGGCGTTATTTTATCCCAACTTTTTAGAGGGTTTTCAAAAGCTGTTGAAAATAAAGAAACATTATCGCCAGAAGACTTTGCAAGAGGCTTCGCAAAAGGCGTTGAAACCGCATATAAAGCTGTTATGAAACCGGTCGAAGGAACGATTTTAACTGTCGCGCGCGAGGCGGCAAAAGCTGGCTTACAAGCTTCTTTGGAGGAAAAGGCTACGATTGAAGTGGTCTTGGCGGAAATTATTGCAAAAGGCAAAATTGCACTGGATAATACGCCAAATTTATTGCCAGTTTTAAAAGAAGTAGGCGTTGTAGATAGCGGCGGCCAAGGGCTTATGATTATTTATGAAGGATTCTACGGTGCGCTAACTGGAAAAATGGAGGTGCCAAATTATATGGCTTCCATGAATGAACTCGTCAATGCTGAACACCATAAACACGTGCAAGATTTCATGTCCACTGAGGATATTACTTACGGGTATTGCACGGAAATTATGGTGCGCATTAATGAAAATAAACCCGGACAAAAAGCATTCAATGAAGAGGAATTCCGCAATCATTTGAGTACGATGGGCGATTCGCTTTTAGTCGTTTCAGATGATGAAGTGGCAAAAGTTCATGTGCACACTGAGCATCCAGGCGATGTGTTTAATTACGGTCAAGAGTTCGGTAGCTTGATTAAAATGAAAGTGGAGAATATGCGCGAGCAGCATGATGCGATTGTCGGAAAAAATGAAGATGTGAAACCGAAAACGCCGTTTGGAATTGTGACGGTTTCAGCAGGTGACGGAATGAAAGCCCTTTTTGAAAGCCTTGGGGCAGCAAATGTACTTTCAGGCGGTCAAACGATGAACCCTAGCACAGAGGATATCGTGGCTGCAATTAAAGCGGCGAATGCTGAACAAGTTTTTGTTTTGCCAAACAATAAAAATATTTTAATGGCGGCGGATCAGGCGGCGGCATTGCTAGGCGAAGAGCATGTGCAAGTGATTCCTACGAAAACGATTCCGCAAGGTCTAGCAAGTATGCTCGCTTTCCAAGCTGATGCGGATTTCAGCACAAATGTTGGGCAGATGAAAGAGGCGATCCAAGATGTTGCCAGTGGCCAAGTGACGACAGCCGTTCGTGATACAAGCGTGTCAGGCGTGGACATTAAAAAGGGTGATTATATTGGCATGGTAGAAGGTGCGATTAAAATTAGTCAAGCTGGACTGGAAGATACGGCCGTTGAAACGCTTCGTTTAATGCTAGATGAAGATAGCGAAATTGTGACGCTTATTTTAGGCGAAGGTGTATCAGAAGAAGATGCAGCCAAAATTGAAACGCGCATCACAGAAGAGTTTAGCGATGTAGAATTTGAAATCCATGAAGGCGGACAGCCCGTTTACCCGTATATTTTTTCAGTAGAATAAAGAAAAGAGGTGCCTCGTGAAATTTAATAGTGTATTTGATGTCATTGGCCCAGTGATGATTGGCCCGTCAAGCTCCCACACAGCAGGCGCGAGCCGCATTGGCGCCATCGCAAGAAGCGTCTTTAGTGAACAGCCCGCCCAAGTTGAAATTCATCTTTATGGTTCGTTTGCTAAAACATATAAAGGACACGGCACAGATGTTGCGCTCATCGGCGGACTTCTCGGATTCTTGCCGGACGACCCGCGCATGAAAGAGTCGCCAAAACTCGCTGAAGAGTGGGGCATGCACATTCAATTCATTGAAGAAACAGAAGAAGCACCCCACCCTAACACCGTTAAACTTGTGTTGAAAAATGGGATGAAGCAGATGACGCTCGTAGGCGCCTCTATTGGCGGCGGAAAAGTAGAAATTATTCGCCTTAATGAGTTTGAGCTGGAGTTTACGGGTACTGCGCCAGCACTGCTCGTGCTACATGAAGATAAATTCGGCATTATTGCCTCGGTTACGAAAATTATTGCGGATTATGAAGTCAATATTGGCGCAATGAAAGTGTCACGCAAAATAAAAGGCGATGACGCGCTCATGGTCATTGAAGTGGACCAACAAGTGGATGAATCACTTACGCTTGAAATCGCCAAACTAGACGGCATTTTCCAAGTGGCAAGTATCGTTTTGTAGGTCTTTTGGAAGGAGTTAGATAAGATGTTCCGGACAGTGAAAGAACTCGTGGACATAGCAAATCGGGAAGCGAAACCGATTTCTGAAATTATGATTGAGCGCGAAATGAACGTTTCCGGCTTAAGCCGTGCGGAAGTCACTTCGGCGATGGCAAAAAATCTTCAAGTGATGGAAGACGCCATTTTAGAAGGTGAAAAGGGCGTTCAATCCACTACAGGCTTAACTGGCGGTGACGCCGTCTTAATGAAAGAGTATATCCAAAAAGGACAGTTTTTATCCGGAGAAGTTCTTTTGGATTCTGTAGCAAAAGCGATTGCGACGAATGAGGTGAACGCGGCGATGGGAGTTATCTGCGCAACGCCCACAGCTGGCAGCGCAGGTGTTGTTCCAGGCGTTTTATTCGCGGTAAAGGAGCGCCTAAATTTAACGCACGACCAAATGGTGAACTTTTTGTTTACCGCTGGCGCATTCGGTTTCGTCGTTGCCAACAATGCGTTTATAAGCGGCGCGGCAGGTGGCTGTCAAGCAGAAGTAGGTTCGGCAAGTGCGATGGCATCAGCGGCCGTAGTTGAAGCAGCAGGCGGTACGCCCGAGCAGTCCGCCCATGCGATGGCCATGACGATGAAGAACATGCTCGGCCTTGTTTGTGACCCAGTTGCTGGCCTTGTAGAAGTACCTTGCGTCAAACGCAATGCGCTAGGTTCCTCACAAGCGATTATTTCAGCCGATATGGCGCTTGCTGGAATTGAAAGCCGAATTCCGTGTGATGAAGTCATCGAAGCGATGCACCGCGTTGGTCTTCAAATGCCTAGCAGCTTAAGAGAAACAGCAGAAGGAGGATTGGCGGCAACTCCAACCGGTCGAATGATTCAAGCGAAAATCTTCGGCCTGTCGCCAGAAGGAATCGGTGAGTAAGCTTTCGCGCATTCCACTCACAGAACTAAAAGGCATTGGTGAAGAAACCGCGAAAACGTTTCGCGAACTCGGTATCCAAACGATATATGATTTGCTTTGGAACTTCCCGTATCGGTACGAAGACTATCGCATGCGGGATTTGTCCGTCGTAGAGAACGGAAGCCGCATCACCGTTTATGGTGAAGTTTTAACCGAACCAACCGTCGCTTTTTATGGTCGAAAAAAATCAAAGCTATCGTTTCGTTTATCGGCAGACGGTCAAATTTTAAAAGTCGACTTTTTTAACCAGCCCTATTTAAAAAGCAAGGTGGCGCTTGGAGATGCGGTCACAATTTCCGGTAAATGGGACAAAAATCGTGCGCAAATTACGGCTAGCAAATTTCAAAGCGGCCAAAAATCTACCGAAGAGAGTTTGGAGGGCGTCTACCGTCTAAAGGGCAATATGCGCAACAAGACCATTCAAAAACATTTGAAAAATGCGTTTGAGCTATTTGGGCGTGACATCGAAGAAATCTTGCCGCAAGAATTGCTCGACAAGTACCAATTAATCGGTCGCTACGAGGCGGTTGCCAAACTCCATTTTCCAACAAACGATGATGACTTGAAGCAGGCGCGTCGCCGAATGGTGTACGAAGAGTTTCTACTTTTCCAATTGAAGATGCAGTATTTCCGTAAAATTGAGCGCGAGCGTTCTGGTGGCATTCAGATTGACTACAATGTCGAAGAATTGCGTGCATACATTGACGCGCTGCCATTTCCGCTTACCGACGCTCAAAAACGCGTTGTCAATGAGATTTGCGGGGATTTAAAATCGCATCTGCATATGAATCGCCTCCTGCAAGGGGACGTTGGTTCTGGAAAAACGGTAGTGGCAAGCATTGCGATGTTTGCGGCGGCAAAAAGCGGCTTTCAGAGCGCGCTCATGGTACCAACAGAAATTTTAGCCGAACAACATGCGGATTCGCTTGTCGAGTTGCTTCAGCCATTCGATATTACGGTCGGACTTTTGACGAGTAGTGTGAAAGGCAAAAAGCGCAAGGAACTCTTAGCTTTACTCGAAACGGGTGAAATTGATATTTTAGTCGGGACGCATGCGCTCATTCAAGACGAAGTGATTTATCATCGCCTAGGCCTTGTCATTACTGATGAACAGCACCGCTTTGGCGTGGATCAGCGGCGCATTCTCCGCGAAAAAGGCGAGTATCCAGATGTGCTCTTTATGACGGCAACCCCAATTCCGCGGACGCTTGCGATTACGGCTTTTGGCGAAATGGACGTTTCGATTATTGATGAACTGCCAGCAGGGCGCAAAAATATTGAAACGTTTTGGGTCAAACATGACATGTTAGAACGCGTCATCGGTTTTATCGAAAAAGAAATCGAAAAAGGACATCAAGCCTACGTCATTTGTCCGCTCATCGAGGAATCGGAAAAACTAGATGTGCAAAATGCAGTCGATTTTTATAATTTACTGCAAAATAAATGGCGCGGTCGTCATACGCCAGGACTCATGCACGGAAAGCTTCTGCCGGCCGACAAAGAGGCGCTCATGCGTGCTTTTTATGATAAAAAAATCGATTGCCTCGTGTCCACCACGGTTGTCGAAGTCGGCGTAAACGTGCCCAACGCGACAATGATGGTCATTTACGACGCAGATCGGTTTGGCTTGTCACAACTCCACCAATTGCGCGGACGGGTCGGCCGCGGTAGCAGTCAGTCGTATTGTATCCTGCTTGCCGATCCTAAAACCGAAGTCGGGAAAGAACGCATGACCATCATGACCGAAACGAACGACGGCTTCGTACTTAGCGAACGTGACTTAGAACTGCGCGGACCAGGCGACTTTTTTGGCAAGAAACAAAGCGGCATTCCGGAATTTAAAGTCGCAGACATGGTGCACGACTACCGCGTTTTAGAAGTAGCGCGTACAGATGCACTCGTTTTAATGACCGAAAAAAATATGCTCGAAAACCCGGAATACCAGAAACTAAACGAAATTTTAGACGAACTTGGCGTTTTTTCTGAGCAAAAGCTCGATTAGGTTTTATAGAAAAAACTTGCAAGTAAGGCGCTTTTTTTATAACATATTAGCGTACGAGTTTTTCAAAAGGTGGCAGAAGGAAAAATGTGCGTTCGTCTATTCAAAATTTAGTAGCAGGTATTAGTATCACAAAATAAAGGGATGTGTAGCCTGAATGAAAAAATATTCAAAGAAAGAGCGACAAACAAAGTTGCAAGACGTGTTAGCGTCCAACCCGTTTATTACGGATGAGGAACTTGCTACGGAATTTGATGTGAGTGTGCAAACTATCCGTCTTGACCGCGTGGCGCTCTCTATCCCAGAACTTCGTGAGCGCATCAAGCATGTTGCTAGCGAAAACTACTCAGATTCTGTGAAAAGTATCCCGCTTGAAGAAGTTATCGGCGAAATTATTGACATTAAACCAAGTAAAAGTGCCATTTCATTATTTGATGTAAGCTCGGAACACGTGTTTAAACGAAATCAAATTGCGCGTGGTCATCATTTGTTCGCGCAAGCCAATTCGCTCGCAACAGCGGTCATTCCAAATGACTTAGCGCTCACAACGCAAGCAACGGTTAGGTTTGTTCGCCAAGTGAAACAAGGTGAGCGAGTGATTGCGAAGGCAACTGTCAGGCCGCAAACAAACGAAAGATCCATCACAATTGTAGATGTGAAAAGCTATGTGGGTGATGAAATTATTTTAAAAGGAAAGTTTGAAATGTATCACGCCACTGAAAAAAATAAAAAGGACTGACGATAATGAAAATAGCAATCGATGCAATGGGCGGTGACAATGCACCAAAAGAAATTGTTCTTGGTGTTATGCAAGCAGTAGCCCAGTTTAAAGATCTTGAGTTTCTGCTTTTTGGTGATGAAAAACAAATTTTAGAATTTTTAACGGATAAAACGCGCGTAGAGATTATACATACAGATGAAAAAATTGAAAGTGATGATGAACCAGTGCGGGCGGTCAAACGTAAGAAGAATTCTTCGATGGTGCTTGCGGCACAAGCTGTGAAAGATGGTCAAGCGGATGCTTGCATTTCAGCTGGGAACACAGGCGCGCTCATGTCCACTGGGCTTTTCGTCATTGGACGAATCAAGGGAATCGACCGGCCAGCACTAGCCCCCACTTTACCTACAATAAGTGGAAAAGGGTTTGTGATGCTTGACCTTGGCGCGAACTCGGAGGCGAAGCCTGAGCATTTGTTGCAGTTTGGGCTGATGGGTTCGGTTTATGCGGAAAAAGTGCGGAAAATCGAACGACCGCGTATTGGGCTGTTAAACATTGGTACGGAAGAAACGAAAGGGAACGAGCTGACGAAAAAAGCGTTCGCCCTCATGAAAGAACAAACGGCGTACAACTTTATCGGCAACATTGAGTCACGTGATTTGCTCATGGACGTGGCGGATGTCGTTGTAACAGACGGCTTCACGGGCAACATGGTTTTAAAAAGCCTCGAAGGCACTGGTGCGGCTTTCTTCTCGATGCTAAAAATGAGTTTGATGAACGGATTTAAAAATAAACTCGCTGCGGGCGTACTTAAAAAGGACTTGCTCGAATTGAAAGCGAAAATGGATTATAGCGAATACGGCGGTGCGTGTTTATTCGGCGTTTCAGCACCAGTTATTAAGGCGCACGGCTCGTCTAATGCGCACGGGATTTTCACAACGATTCGCCAAGCGCGCGACATGGTACAAAAAGATATGGTTGGTACGATTAAAGCCGAAATTGATAAAGGGAAATTAGGAGGAAGCGAGTCATGAGTAAAATTGCATTTGTATTTCCGGGACAAGGGTCACAAAAAGTAGGTATGGGAATGGACGTTAGAGAGGCGTATCCTGAAGCAAAACACGTGTACGACGCGGCGGACGCAAAATTAGGGTTTTCGTTAACGGACATCATTCAAGAAGGACCTATCGAACGCTTAACAAAATCAGAAAATGCACAACCTGCTTTAGTTTCAACAAGTGTTGCGATTTTACGTGCGCTTGAAACGTATGGTGTGAAAGCTGATTTTGTTGCTGGGCACAGCCTTGGCGAATATAGCGCACTGGTTGCGGCGGGCTTTTTAGATGAAGCGGATGCGGCATTTTTAGTACATGAACGTGGCAAATTGATGGAAGCGGCCGTTCCAAACGGAGCAGGTGCGATGGCGGCTGTACTTGGTCTTGATGCAGATGCAATTTCGGCTGAGCTTGCTGAAATTAGTGAGCCGGTTCAAATCGCCAACTATAATTGCCCTGGACAAATTGTTATTTCTGGTACGGCAGCGGGCATTGAAGAAGCGTCCACTCGTCTTAAAGAGCGCGGTGCGAAACGCGTCTTGCCACTTGCTGTAAGCGGGCCGTTTCATTCGGCGCTTATGAAACCAGCAGCCGAAAAATTCGGCGCAGTTCTTGATCAAGTGACATTTAAAACTGGCTTTATTCCCGTAGTAAATAATGTTGATGTGGCCTTTACGACAAATGAAGCAGACTTGCACGAGAAATTGGTTGCCCAAATTTATTCGCCAGTTAAATGGGAGCAAACAATTGAAGCGCTTATCGAAAAAGGCGTGGATACGTTTGTTGAAATTGGCGCTGGAAAAGTGGTTTCTGGCTTGATTAAAAAAATTAATCGCGATGTGACGGTTCTTGCGGCAGGTGACGCGGCGAGCATTCAAGAAGTTGCGCAAGCACTAAAGGGGGATTTAGCATGACATTAAAAGGAAAAGTTGCGGTTGTAACAGGTGGCTCACGTGGCATTGGTCGCGAAATCGTTTTGGCGCTTGCAAAAGAAGGCGCAAATATTTTCTTCAACTACGGCGGCCGCGCTGATGCGGCTAAGGAAACACTTGATTTAGTGAGCGAATTCGGCGTGGAAGCGGAAGCGATGAAGGCTGATGTTTCGAGTGAAGAAGAAGTGCAAGCTTTCTTTAAAGAAGTCACGAATCGTTTCGGTCGTATTGACATTTTGGTCAACAACGCTGGAATTACACGCGATAATTTACTCATGCGTATGAAAGAAGACGAATGGGACGATGTCATCAACATCAACTTAAAAGGGACATTTCTTTGCACGAAGGCAGTTGCGCGGACGATGATGAAGCAGCGCGCTGGGAAAATCATCAACATGACTTCTGTCGTTGGGATTATCGGTAACGCTGGTCAAGCGAACTACGTGGCAAGTAAAGCGGGCATGATCGGTTTGACGAAAACGACTGCGCGTGAACTAGCGCCACGGGGTATTAACGTCAACGCTGTCGCACCTGGTTTTATCGAAACTGAAATGACCGACGAACTAGATGAAAACACAAAAGAGCTTATGCTTGCGCAAATTCCGCTCGGGGCGTATGGTAAAACGAAAGATATCGCAAATGCAGTGAAATTTTTGGCGAGTGATGAGTCTAGCTACATTACAGGTCAAGTGCTTTCTATCGACGGCGGCATGAGCATGTAAGGGATTTAATGACTTTGTCAGGAGTCTGATAAAATAATAGTTTACGCCACGCGTGAAATACTTTATAATACTTGGAGGGAGGTGAAGTAATAATGGCAGAAGTATTGGAAAAAGTTACAAAAATCATCGTTGACCGTTTAGGTGTCGAAGAATCCAAAGTAACTTTAGAAGCTTCCTTCAAAGATGATCTAGGTGCTGATTCCCTAGACGTTGTTGAACTTGTAATGGAACTTGAAGACGAATTTGGAGTTGAAATCTCTGATGACGACGCTGCTGAAATTGCTACAGTTGGTGACGCAGTGAAGTACATAGAGGCAAATGCATAATAATGTGACGAGATAAATGAGGGTGTCTTAGTCGCTTTGTTCAGGCCTCGGCGCGAGCAAAACGATTTTAGGCAGCCTCTTTTTCGACTGAGGTTCATTTTCTAAGCAGCTAAATTTAGGCTGTTTAGAAAATGAACTTGTGAATTTAACGCCGAACAGCTAGACGAATGACAATTTGTCACGACGCTAGAAAGATTTGGAGAGGAGCAAGTTGATGAATAGATGGGAAGAATTACAAGAAAGTGTGGGGTTTGACTTCGCGAATGTGGCGCTTTTGCAAACCGCATTTACACACTCTTCTTATGTGAACGAACATAGACATGAAGAATTACAAGATAACGAGCGACTTGAGTTTCTAGGCGATGCCGTGCTAGAACTTACTGTTTCTGATTATTTATTTAAAAAATACCCTGATATGGCAGAAGGACAAATGACGAAAATGCGCGCTGCAATCGTGTGTGAGCCGTCGCTCGTTGAATTTGCCGAGATGGTCCATTTTTCGAAATACATTCGCTTAGGAAAAGGAGAAGAAAAAGCGGGAGGCAGAACAAGACCAGCGCTCCTCGCTGACGTTTTTGAGTCCTTTATTGGCGCACTTTATTTGGATAACGGCATTCAGGCGGTCATTCGCTTTTTAGAACGGCTTGTCTTTCCGAAAATCGATACAGGCATTTATATGCAAACGGTTGATTTTAAAACGCAGTTGCAGGAAATTGTGCAGCGGGACCGCGACGTCCTTATTCAATATGATATTTTAGGCGAAACAGGGCCAGCTCATAACAAAGCGTTTGAAGCGCAAGTTGTTGTGAACGGGCAAGTCCTCGGGAAAGGGACGGGGCGAACAAAAAAACAGGCAGAGCAAAATGCGGCAGAGTATGCGATACGGCAAGTTTTGCGCGTAGACTAGGAAGGGGGATTCTTGCGTGCTTTTAAAACGACTTGAAATGAATGGCTTTAAATCATTTGCGGACAAAGTGGCGATTGATTTTGTACCGGGTATGACGGCGGTTGTCGGGCCAAACGGAAGTGGAAAAAGTAATATTACGGAAGCGATTCGCTGGGTTCTTGGTGAGCAATCTGCGAAGAGTCTTCGCGGCGGTCGAATGGGCGATGTTATTTTTGCGGGTAGCGATACCCGTAAGCCAATCAATTTTGCGGAAGTTTCCCTCGTTTTAGACAACAACGATCATTTTTTGCCGCTTGAGTATAGCGAAGTTTATGTGACGCGGCGGATTTACCGAAACGGCGATAGCGAATTTTTGATTAACAAACAAAGTTGTCGTTTAAAAGATATTGTCGACTTATTTATGGATTCTGGGCTTGGGCGCGAATCGATGTCGATTATTTCGCAAGGGAAAATCGATGAAATTTTAAATAGTAAGCCGGAAGAGCGTCGTTCAATTTTTGAAGAGGCAGCTGGTGTTTTGAAATATAAAAACCGCAAAAAACAAGCGGAAAATAAATTGTTTGAAACGGAAGAAAATTTAAATCGCGTGCAAGATATTTTATACGAATTAGATGGGCAGCTGGAACCACTTGAAATGCAAGCTTCCATTGCCAAGGATTATTTGTATCAAGTGGAGGAACTCGAAAAGTTCGAAGTCACGCTTTTAAGTTCGGAAATTGAGACGATTACGGAAACGCTTAGTTCGTGGCGCACAAATTTTCAGGAAAATCAGACGGCGCTTATTGCACTTCGAGAAGAAACAAGCGAACTAGAAACAAGCGCTTTTGAACGAAAAGATGCTTTGCGCAAAATGGAGGAAACGCTCGAAGTGAGTCGGGCGGAGTTGTTAACGAGCACGGAGCGGTTGGAACAGCTTGAGGGCGAGCGGAATTTATTTTTAGAGCGTAAAAAGCACGGGAATGAAAATGAGCTGGCTCACGCGGAAACGCTCGAGCTTATTCAGAGTAAAATCGAGACGCTTGAGCTAGAGAAACAAGTGCTGCTTGACGCGCTGCTTGCGAAGGAAACGGCTTTTCGCGTTATGACGGAAGAAGAGGCCGCAATCACGAAAAAAATGGCGCAATACGCGGATGTTTCGGAAGAGGCGATTGAAAGCCGCAAGAGTGATTTATTTGAATTAAAATATGAACAGACAACGATTCGTAACGATTTAGGCTACATCGACCGCGAATTTGCGCAAATGGCGATACGGTTAGAAAAGCTCGAAAATGAAAATAAGAAGCATTTGACGGGGCGCACGGATTTAAATGCGGCAGAAGAAGAAACGACCAAAGCGCTTGATGAGCTGAAAGAGGCGTTAAATGAGCAACTCGAAATTTATCAGGAAGTGAAAGCGACCCTTTCGAAACAAAATGCTCGTTTTGAAACGAGCGAACGTGATCTGTACCGCCATTATGAAAAAGTGCAACAAATGAAGTCCCGTAAGGAAACGCTAGAGGAGCTCGCAGACGATTATGCTGGCTTTTACCAAGGCGTGCGTGAAGTTTTAAAAGCGAAACATGAACTTCCGGGAATTATTGGCGCATTAATTGAGCTTGTTGAAATCCCAGAAAAATACCAAAAGGCGCTTGAAATCGCGCTTTCCGCGAGTGCGCAAAATATTGTGACGGAAGATGATGCGGCGGCGCGTGCTGGAATTGGCTTTTTAAAGAAAACGCACGCTGGGCGCGCCACCTTTTTGCCGCTATCCACGATTCAGCCGCGCCATTTACCTGATGCGACGCGAAATATGATTAAAAATCAACCATCTTTCGTTGCGTTAGCGAGCGATGTGGTGAGTTATGACACGAAAATTGAACCGGTCATTTTAAATGCACTCGGAACGACAATTCTCGCGAAGGATTTAAAAGGCGCTGGGCAACTTGCAAAGCTCGTTAATTATCGCTACCGCGTCGTCACGCTTGATGGTGACGTCGTAAACGCTGGTGGTTCAATGACCGGTGGGGCGACGAAACAAGGGAAATCATCGATTATCACGCGCAAGAGTGAGCTTGAAACGCTCATGAAAACCATTGCCGAGCTCGAAACCGAAACACGCGAAAAAGAAACGGTTGTTAAAAATTTAAAGGAAAGTTTGCACAAAAAACAAGACGAGCTAGAAGAAACGCGTTTAGTTGGAGAAAACTTACGACTTCGCGAACAAGAACTTTTAGGCAAGCGAACGCGCGAACAAGAAGCGCTAGAACGCCTGAATCAGCAACTTTCCTTGTACGATTTAGAAACGCAAGAATCGGCAGATGAAGAAACGCGCTTAAAGGCGAAAAAAGCCGAATTAGAACAGAAAAATGCTACTATTGAAACAAAAATTACCGAAATGGATGCCGAAATCGCCACGATGATAGAGGCAAGTAAAGTTGCCGAAAGCAAACTGAAATCCGATGAGGAAACGCTCTCCAATTTGAAAGCAAAAATTGCGGTGCAGAAATCGGAGTTTGAGCAGGCCAAAACGGACGTGAGTCGTGTCGAGGAAACGCTTCATGAAAATTACTTGCAAAAAGAAGAACTCGAAAATAAATTGTTGACACTAAAAGATAATTTAACAAACGTCTTATCGAGCGAAACGGAAGCTAGTGAGCAAATCGAACGTACGAGGTCGCAAAAAGAAGCGGTAGCCAAGCAAATTGAAACGCTGAGCAGCGAAAAAGCGGAACTTCAGGCGGAAATTGCTGATTTGGAGGCGCGTATCGCGGAGAAGAATAATCAGGCGAGTTTTTATTTAGAGCAAAAAAATAAAGCTGAAATTCAAATTGGGAAAGCGGAAGTGGACGTCAGAAATCGCACGGAGCGCTTGCAAGAGGCTTACATGTTGACTCCAGAAGCGGCCAGAGAAAAGCGCATCGAAGCATTTGATATAGAAACGCTTAGAAGCAAAGTGCGGCTTTTGAAACGCTCGATTGATGAACTTGGTGTGGTGAATATTGGCGCGATTGAAGAATTTGACCGCATTAATGAGCGTCACACATTCTTGACAGGCCAGCAAGAAGACTTATTAAACGCGAAAGAAACACTGTTCCAAGTGATGGACGAAATGGACGAGGAAGTGAAAAAACGTTTTGGTGAAAGTTTTGAGGCGATTAAACATGAATTTGCCATTACATTTCCTGAACTTTTCGGCGGCGGTCGCGCGGAACTTGTGCTTCTTAACCCGGAAGATTTGCTAACGACGGGGATTGATATCGTGGCGCAACCTCCTGGCAAGAAGTTACAAAATTTATCGCTCCGCTCTGGGGGAGAACGTGCGCTAACGGCGATTGCCTTATTATTCGCGATTATTCGCGTTCGTCCAGTACCGTTTTGTATTCTGGACGAGGTGGAGGCGGCACTAGATGAGGCGAACGTGACGCGCTTTAGTCGCTATCTGAAAAATTTTGAAGCAGACACACAATTTATTGTTATCACACACCGCAAAGGAACGATGGAAGAGGCTGACGTCCTTTATGGCGTGACGATGCAAGAATCGGGTGTCTCGAAACTAGTTTCTGTTCGTCTAGAGGAAACCGCAGAATTAATCAAATAAAGGAGAACAATGCGATGACTTTTTTCAAAAAATTAAAAGAAAAAATGAGCGGTCAAAACGAGGAAACGACCGAGAAATATAAAGAAGGTTTAAGCAAAACGCGTAAAAGTTTTTCAGGAAGATTAAATGAAATCATGGCGCGCTACCGTAAAGTGGACGATGACTTTTTCGAAGACATTGAAGAAGTTTTAATTGGTGCTGACGTTGGTTTTGAAACGGTGATGGAGCTTGTTGATCAACTGAAACATGAGGTAAAACTGCGCAATATTAGCGATCCAAAAGAAGTGCAAGAGGTCATCGTTGAGAAGCTTGTTGCGATTTACGAAGGCGAGGAAGAGTTTGATGCACGTGTCAATGTGCAAAGTGACGGCTTAACGGTTATTTTATTTGTCGGGGTGAACGGTGTAGGGAAAACAACTACAATTGGCAAGCTGGCGCATAAATACAAAGAAGAAGGCAAAAAAGTCGTGCTTGCTGCGGGTGATACTTTTCGTGCTGGCGCGATTGACCAACTTGAAGTTTGGAGCGAACGCGCAGGCGTAGATATAATTAAACACGCTGAAGGCGGAGATCCAGCGGCAGTGATTTTTGATGCGGTACAATCTGCTAAGGCGAAAAATGCCGATATTTTACTTTGCGACACGGCAGGCCGACTTCAGAATAAGGTCAACCTAATGAATGAGCTCGAAAAAGTAAAGCGTGTCATCACGCGTGAAATTCCAAACGCGCCGCATGAAGTATTGCTCGTCTTAGATGCTACAACCGGACAAAATGCATTCGTGCAAGCCAAGCAATTTAAGGAAGCAACCGACGTATCTGGAATCGTGCTCACGAAACTTGACGGCACCGCGAAAGGTGGTATCGTCATTGCCATTCGAAATGAACTGGAGATTCCCGTTAAATTTGTCGGACTCGGCGAAGGCATTCACGACCTCAAGACTTTTGATGCAAACGAATATGTTTACGGACTTTTCGCCGATGTTATCGATGCAGAAAAATAAACGAAATGCGGCCTAATTCTGAGGTCGCATTTTTCGTCTGTTTAGTTGACATTCTTTGACTAAACACGTAATCTTAAAAGGGAGAAAGAGGTGTTTCGCTTGTTCGATAAAACGACTCGAATGAATTTACTATTTGATTTCTACCAAGGTTTACTCACAGAAAAACAAAAAGCGTATATTTCACTTTATTATTTAGATGATTTTTCTCTCGGTGAAATCGCTGAAGAGTTTGAAGTAAGTCGTCAAGCCGTTTACGACAATATCAAGCGAACTGAAGAAGGACTCGAAAACTACGAAAAAAAACTAGGCATGTTGGAAAAATACATTCGCCGTGAGGCACTTCTTAAAAAACTTTCCGAACAACTCGAAAAAGAACCTTTTTTTGATAAAAATATCGAACGAATGTTAACAGAATTGAAAGAAATCGATTAGGAGGAAAAAAGATGGCTTTTGAAGGATTAGCAGGCAGACTCCAAGAAACGATGAATAAAATCCGCGGAAAAGGAAAAGTTTCCGAACAAGATGTAAAAGAAATGATGCGCGAAGTCCGTTTAGCCTTACTTGAGGCAGACGTTAACTTTAAAGTGGTCAAAAACTTTATTAAAACAGTAAGTGAACGCTCAGTTGGTCAAGACGTAATGAAAAGCCTCACACCAGGCCAACAAGTCATTAAAATTGTCCAAGAAGAATTAACTAATTTAATGGGCGGTGAGGAAAGTAAAATCGCTGTGGCTGAGAAGTCGCCAACAGTTGTGATGATGGTCGGTCTTCAAGGTGCCGGTAAAACGACGACAACAGGGAAACTGGCAAATTTACTCCGCAAAAAACAAAATCGCAAACCGCTTTTAGTTGCAGCAGACATCTATCGTCCAGCGGCAATTAAACAGCTTGAAACACTAGGCAAGCAACTGAACATCCCCGTTTTCTCCCTAGGGGACCAAGTGAGCCCTGTCGAAATTGCGAAACAAGCTATTGAAAAAGCGAAAGAAGAACATTTAGACTACGTAATTATCGATACAGCCGGCCGCCTTCATATCGACGCCGAATTGATGGGCGAACTAAAAGACGTCAAAGAAGTAGCCAATCCTGCAGAAATTTTACTCGTTGTGGATTCCATGACGGGGCAAGATGCGGTCAATGTCGCTGAAAGCTTCAACGAGCAACTCGGCGTAACCGGCGTTGTCCTAACCAAACTAGACGGCGATACCCGCGGTGGTGCCGCGCTTTCGATTCGCGCCGTAACCGGCAAGCCAATCAAATTTGTCGGTATGGGTGAAAAAATGGAAGCCCTAGAAACCTTCCATCCGGACCGAATGGCTTCACGAATTTTAGGAATGGGTGACGTTCTTTCTCTTATTGAAAAAGCTCAAGTTGACGTGGATCAGGAAAAAATGCGTGAAATGGAGCGGAAAATGAAAGAAAACTCCATGACGCTTGATGATTTCCTTGAACAACTAGGACAAGTGAAGCAAATGGGCCCGCTTGATGAACTCCTGAAGATGCTACCCGGCGCTAACAAAATGAAAGGCCTAGATAACATGCAAGTGGATGATAAGCAACTTGGTCATATCGAAGCCATCATTAAATCCATGACAAAAATGGAAAAAGACAATCCAGATATCATTAACGCAAGTCGCAGAAAACGAATTGCAAGAGGAAGTGGCCGTCCAATTCAGGAAATAAACCGCCTCCTCAAACAGTTCAATGAAATGAAAAAAATGATGAAACAAATGTCCGGCGGCATGGGCGGAAAAGGTAAAAAAGGGAAAAATCCATTTGGTAATTTTAAAATGCCGTTTTAAAAATCTTAAAGCAAAAAAGAGTCTGTGACATAAATAAAAACAAGCAAAAATCCAGTGAAATCCATTTTCAAAAATGGCATAATTACTGGATTTTTTGCTTGTCTATTTTCCTTAACTCTTTTTTGCTCGTAAAGCGGAATAGCCAATTCTATATTTGGCAATGTAACATTATTTAGTAAGTTTGTTAATTTGAGAGTACTAAAATACTTAGAGCAGTTAATACGAACGACAAAAAATTTTAGCTCTAAAGCTGATACATTTTTTGTTCGCTTGCTATGAAACTTAAGACGTGAATTATTTCACGAATGAAGAAACTTGTTTTTTTGAAAAAAATTAACGGATTTGAAGTAGGTGTGCAATCTACTTCTTTTTAGTTGTATCCAAATTACTATGAGCTAAAGGGACTAAAGACTATCGACTGTATTTAAAATCCTGATTTTATCCAACTTTTTATTCAATAAGAACCAAAAGAACTATTTTTATCAGAAAGCTACTTTTTACTTTATTTTTTTCACATTACTCATTATATTATAGATAATCAACTAGAGAATCCAGTAGTCAGGCGAAGGAGGGGTGCATAATTCTGAAAAATTAATATCGTGTTTTCAGACAAAGAAATTGTTCGGTCTTTGTAGATGTTAAGGGAAGCATACGCAAATTTTTATGAACAGTTGTGATAAACATAGGGGGCCCTTTCATGGATTTTCAATACTCGCCGAAGGGATACGGCGATAGGGGGAAAAATGATGGGAAGAAATAAAGTCAACTATAAGAAAAGATTGAATGATGAGCGAGCGAGAAAAGCAAAGTTAATAGCGGCACTGGTTACAACCACAACAATGATGGTTTCTCCAGTTTCGCTTAATTTGGATGGGCTAAATTCTACCATTCAATTAGGGGGGATAAAAGCCGATGCAGCGACTGTTGATTTATTGGGGAACGCAGAACTAAATCCAGTTTATGCAAATGGTAAATTGACACTCACTTTATCAGGGACACAACTAGCATCGATAGGCCTAGTAGATACTTATTATACGTATTTTCAACTCCCTGATGAATTAAGTAGTTTATTGACTAACCCAGCTATTCGAGCAAATACAACATTATCTTATAGTATTCCACTTCTTCAAGTGGGACCAATTGGAATTCCGCCACATACTGGAACGGTAACGGGAAATGATTTATTACTTGATACTACGCACAACGCAATAGGGGCGCAAATTGATCATGGATTGGCTTCTGTTGGTGTAGCAGCAACTAATACATTTGTTTTAACAATTGATTTAGCAGCTTTAGGAATAATGGCACTCCCAGCTTCACCTGATGGTACATTAGAATTCGCAGCAATTAGTGGGGATAACTTTTTAGATGTAGACTTATTCACAACTGGAGCAGCGAGTGGAACATTGGTTACGGATGTAGGTGATGCCGATGCTGATGCCGATGCTGACGCTGATGCCGATGCTGATGCTGACGCTGATGCTGATGCCGATGCTGACGCTGATGCTGACGCTGATGCTGATGCCGATGCTGACGCTGATGCTGATGCTGATGCCGACGCTGATGCCGATGCCGATGCTGATGCCGATGCTGACGCTGATGCTGACGCCGACGCTGACGCCGACGCTGATGCTGATGCCGATGCTGATGCCGATGCTGACGCTGATGCTGATGCCGATGCCGACGCTGATGCTGATGCTGACGCTGATGCCGACGCTGACGCTGATGCTGATGCTGACGCTGATGCCGATGCTGACGCCGATGCTGATGCCGATGCTGACGCTGATGCCGATGCCGATGCTGACGCTGATGCTGACGCCGATGCTGATGCTGACGCCGATGCTGACGCTGATGCCGATGCTGATGCCGATGCCGATGCTGACGCTGATGCTGACGCCGATGCTGATGCTGATGCCGACGCTGATGCTGATGCTGATGCCGACGCTGATGCTGACGCCGATGCTGATGCCGATGCTGATGCCGACGCCGATGCTGACGCCGATGCTGATGCTGATGCCGATGCTGACGCCGATGCTGATGCTGATGCTGATGCTGATGCTGATGCCGATGCTGACGCCGATGCTGATGCTGATGCTGATGCCGATGCTGACGCCGATGCTGATGCTGATGCTGATGCTGATGCTGATGCCGATGCTGACGCCGATGCTGATGCTGATGCTGATGCCGATGCTGACGCCGACGCTGATGCTGATGCTGACGCTGATGCCGACGCTGATGCTGATGCTGATGCCGATGCTGATGCCGATGCTGACGCTGATGCTGATGCCGATGCCGATGCTGATGCCGATGCTGACGCTGATGCTGATGCCGATGCCGACGCTGATGCTGACGCCGATGCTGATGCTGACGCTGATGCCGATGCTGACGCCGATGCTGATGCCGATGCTGACGCTGATGCCGATGCTGACGCTGATGCTGATGCCGATGCTGATGCCGACGCTGATGCTGATGCCGATGCTGATGCCGACGCTGATGCCGATGCTGACGCTGATGCTGACGCCGATGCTGACGCTGATGCTGATGCCGATGCTGACGCTGATGCTGATGCCGATGCTGATGCCGATGCCGACGCTGATGCTGACGCTGATGCTGATGCTGATGCCGATGCTGACGCTGATGCCGATGCTGATGCCGACGCTGATGCTGATGCTGACGCTGATGCCGACGCTGATGCTGATGCTGATGCCGATGCCGATGCTGATGCCGATGCCGACGCTGATGCCGACGCTGACGCTGATGCTGATGCCGATGCTGACGCTGATGCCGATGCTGATGCCGACGCTGATGCTGACGCTGATGCCGACGCTGATGCCGATGCTGATGCTGACGCTGATGCCGACGCTGATGCTGATGCTGATGCCGATGCCGATGCTGATGCCGATGCTGATGCCGATGCTGATGCCGATGCTGATGCTGATGCTGATGCCGATGCTGATGCCGACGCCGACGCTGATGCCGATGCTGATGCCGATGCTGACGCTGATGCCGATGCCGACGCTGATGCTGACGCCGATGCTGACGCTGATGCCGATGCTGATGCCGACGCCGATGCTGATGCCGATGCTGACGCTGATGCCGACGCTGATGCCGATGCTGATGCCGATGCTGACGCTGATGCTGATGCCGATGCTGACGCTGATGCCGATGCTGATGCCGATGCTGACGCCGACGCCGATGTTGACATTGACTGGAGGGATTTCTTGGTTGATCGGCCGTCTGTTAAGCCGATTCATGCGGGGGATAAGATTGTTAGAGGGACAATTCCGTATAAAGATATCAAATCTATGGTAAAAGATGCCATTGCTGATGCACCTGATGGCACAGAATTCTTTATTGTGGTTACCTTGCCGGATGGTTCAACGATTGAAATTCCGGTTTCTGCGAACGGAGATTTTACTCTTAACATTCCAAATGGTTTAGATTTGAAAGCTGGCGATATTTTAGGTTTTACAATTAAAGCCGTTTATGATGGTCAAACGAAAACAGGTGAAACACTACTAGCGGTAGTTCAACCAAATGATGTTGAGACGGGTGGAGGAGGTGTTCCATTACCAACGAATGTTTCCAACACATCATCTGGTGGCGGAACATCGATTACGTATTCGAATAGCGATGGTACGTTATCTGGTAGTGGAATGGCAATGAACTCTTCGCTTCCTTCAACAGGAGATGAAGCAAGTTCAGCAGCACCGTGGATTGGTGCAGGAATGCTCGCTGCTTTAGCTGGGTTGTTTAGTAGAAAACGTAGAAAAGCGAATAAATAATGATGATTCTTCCCGCTCGAAATGAGCGGGGAGATTTCTAAAGGAGTTTTTAAGATGCCATTTGAAACAGCTTTTAAAAAAATTGAAAATAGCGCTATGGAAACGTTGCTTTCAAAAGATAACATGACCTACGAAATGAAATGGAATGGTTTTCTTTCACTCGGGTATGAAAACAAGCGCGCCAAAGTAATCAATATTAGTCGTATGTCACTTCGAAGTTTGATGGACGATATTTTAAGAGCACTTAAGAAAAATCAAACAGATGATTTGGTGTCATTTAAAGTTGACGTCGCATTTAATTACGAAGATTTTCCTCTGCATGTGTGGAATAAAGAAGTTTTAGAGACGAAAAAAAATTACTATCGCAAAGGTATTTGTTTTGATAAGAAATTTGAACAAGCTTTACTTGAGCAAGAATTAAACGGGAATGCGGTTTTAAAAGCCGGGAAAGAAGACGTTTGTTTAAATCTGGAAAATTTAAATCGCTATTTGATTCAAGCGGGAAAACACGGAAAACCGTTGCAACTTAACGGTTATACGAATGTGACAACCTTTTCCACGTACAGTTGGTTTTTTGATGGGAAAGACGTTTTTACGTTACATACAGATGAATTAGCTCACGGGGTTCGAGAGGAACAATTGACTGAACAGCGAGTGAAGCAAATCGTTGAAAATGCGGGGATTTATTTAGCTAAACAAGTGAAAAAAACAGGTGAATTCCATTATGGGTATTTTGCTTGCTTCGATAAAACGATTAAGCACTACAATACGCTGCGCCATGCGAGTACGACATATTCGATGCTGGAAGCGTATGAAGTATCAGGAAATCAAACGATTTTAGCGGCCGCAATTCGTGCCCTCACTTATTTAAAACAAAATTTTATCCTTGAAAAAGAAGATTTTGCGTATGTGACCGAGCCGGAGCTGCGCGAAATAAAACTCGGGGCGAACGCTGCCGCACTGCTTGCTTTTTCAAAATATATGACACTTACGAAAAATCATGAAGACCTTCCGCTTGCGGAAAAACTCGCCTGGGGAATCTTACGGCTACAAGAACAGGATGGCAGTTTCACACACGTCTTGCATGCCCCAACTATGGAAGTGAAAGATCCGTTTCGGATTATTTATTACGAAGGCGAGGCCGTGCTAGGCTTGCTACGTCTATACGGCGTGAGCAAAAACGAGGCGTATTTAAGAGGTGCGGAGAGCGCATTTCAAAACTTCATTGCAAAAAACTATTGGCGCAACCACGATCACTGGCTAAGCTATGCGGCAAATGAAATCGCAACCTACATTCCAGATGAAAAATACGTTTTGTTCGGCATGCAAAATGCGTTTGATAACTTGGATTTTATTTACCACCGTGAAACGACTTTTCCTACCTTCCTCGAACTGACACTTGCCGCCCATGAACTATACGGAAAACTCGAAATGAATCGCCCTTTGGAAAGTGTGTTTTCAAAAGAACGTTTGCGAGAAGTCATTCAAAAGCGTGCCGACTACCAATTAAACGGATTGTTTTATCCAGAAGTAGCCATGTACTTTAAAAATCCGGCACGTATTACGGACAGTTTTTTTATTCGGCATCACTCGTTTCGCGTTCGGATTGACGATGTGGAGCACAATATTTCGGGTTATGCGAAATTTTATGCGTTAATTTGCCAGGAAAATGCAGAAAAAATTACTCTGTAAAGAAAAAACACTTTACAAACAAATCCTTTACTGGTAATATATATACTTGTGTAAGACTTTATGGAGGTGTATATAAACATGGCAGTTAAAATTCGTCTAAAACGCATGGGTTCTAATAAAAAACCTTTCTACCGTATCGTAGTTGCGGATTCTCGTTTCCCACGTGACGGTCGTTCGATCGAAACACTAGGAACTTACAATCCTTTACTAGACCCTGCTGAAGTTAAAATCAATGAAGAAGCAGTTTTAAAATGGATGCATAATGGTGCAAAACCTTCTGACACTGTTCGTAACATTTTGTCTAAAGAAGGCATCATGGAGAAATTCCATAACCAAAAATTAGGGAAATAAGGAAGGGGCCTGCGAATGGAAGATTTGATTATCGCCATCGTAAAACCACTTGTTGACCATCCGGAAGATGTTTTACTTCAAATCGAAGAAACAGATTCCACTGTTTTTTATAAATTGACAGTGAAGAAAGATGATATGGGACGAGTTATCGGTAAACAAGGTCGAATCGCAAAAGCAATTCGGACGCTCGTTTACGCAGCTGGCGCTAAAAATGCCAAAAAGGTACGCCTTGAAATCATCGAATAAAAGAAGCTCGGTTGGTGAAACCGAGTTCTTTTTATGTTCTCTGGATGGGTTAATACGCCTAGCTCTTTTTACTTAAAATTACTTTTTATATTGTGCATTTCATTACTTTTAAATATATACGATGTAATTTATTATAATTATTTTTAGTAAATGAGCGAAAATCAGTTTTTGAAATAGGAAAAAACGCCTTTTGTAATCGCTTTCTATTTGTGCTAAGCTATAATCAAATAGTGGATTGTTACTGTGCGGCAGGCAAAACCAATTTTTCGGTAGTTTTCTATCGTGAAGAGGTTTTGCCTGTTTTTTGTTGCGGTTGACTATTTTAGAATGAGAGCGAAAAGAGGAGATTTAAGGATGAAAAAAAGATGGTACTCATTAGCGTTTCTGGTTTTGGCGAGCTTAAGCCTAGCAGCTTGTTCATCAACTGAAGAAGCCGCAAAGAAAATTGATGCTAAAAAAGTGGAACTAGTGACAGAAGTTGTGGATAAAGGAGAAGTTGGCTCAGCCGTCATCTTAACTTATCCTGAAGAAATAAATGGCAATAAATTGGCGACATCTGATTTTTCTGTTTTTGCAGGAGCAAAGAGTCGTACTATTCAAGCAGTATATACGAGCGAAGAGCAAACAGCGGGCACACCTAGTGAAAAAGGGAAATATGTTGTACTAGAATTAAATCCAAATGATGCCAATGCGAGCACACTCGTGTTCGATATTGAGAAATTTATTAATACACGCGCAAACTTAACTTATACAGTTGCACAAACGGACGAAATTGAATCGGCTAAAGGCACGAAATATGCAGCAACCGATGCTTTAAAAATTAGTGAAATTAAAACGCCTATTTTAGATACGTTTAAAGCGGGCACATTTGAAGATGGCAAAAATAAAATGCAATATCGTCTATTTTCTCCGGAAGTAGGGGAGAATAGTAGTGAGAAAAAACCACTTGTTGTCTATCTTCACGGTTCAGGTGAACGCGGTGAGGACAATGAAATGCAATTGCTCGGTACAGATGGACCGCAAACTTTTTCAGGAATGTCTTTCCAACAAACAACGCCTAGTTACGTTCTAGCACCGCAAGTTCCATGGGACGAAGCACGCGAAGGCTGGTTCGGTAAAGGGCAGACGGAACAAGTGAAAAAACTAATTGATAAAGTAGTTTCGGAAAATGACGATATTGATACATCAAGAATTTATATTTCAGGTGTTTCCAATGGAGCGACAGGAACTTGGAAAATGTTAACGGAGAATCCTAATTTCTTCGCGGCTGCGATGCCAATTGCTGGCTATATGTATCATGAAGGTTCGGAATTCATTCAAGTTGGTTCCGCACGGTATTTAGCGCCAGATAAAGCGGATGCTGCGAAAATTAAAGATATTCCGATTTGGACATTCCAAGCAGAAGATGATCCTGTCAACAGTGTTCAAGGCTCGCTTCAAGCGGTCAAAGCGATTCAAGATGCAGGAGGTAAGAAAGTTCAAATGACAGAGTACCCGTCTGGTTTAGTGGCACCAAATCCACACGCCTCATGGGAAAAAGCGTATAATGATTCACAAGCTTTAACTTGGCTTGTGTCAAATGTAAAATAATCGAAGTAGACTCGTCTGGCGCTAGAAATCCAGGCGAGTTTTTCTTTTTTGCAAAAACAGAGTAAAATCCTTCTGAATGGGGTAAAATAAATTGAGGTCAGGAGGTAGAGAAAATGAAACCAATTATTGGGATTACAGGAAATAGGCTCGCAAAAGGTATTGATAAATTTTACGGGCATCGTGTCACATATACGCAACAACGCTATGTTGATGCGATTCATAAAGTAGGGGGATTACCAATTGTTATCCCGATTGATGACCCAGATAGCGCCAAGCAAATGATTGGGTTAGTAGATGGCTTATTAATGACGGGAGGACAAGACATTACGCCGTTTTATTACGGAGAAGAACCGCTTCCTGAAATTGCCGATTATGCACCCATTCGCGATGCATTTGAAATTGAACTTACGAAACAAGCATTCGCAGCTAAAACGCCAATTCTTGCAGTATGCCGTGGTATGCAAGTAGTCAATGTGGCGCTTGGCGGTTCGCTTTATCAAGACGGGAAGTACGTAGAAGGTTCGCTTTTGCAACACTTACAGCAAGTAGATGAACAACTCGGCTCCCATTTAATTGATATAGATCCAGGAAGTTTACTAGCAACAGTTCATGGCACTAGAAAGCGTGTGAATAGCTTGCACCACCAGTATGTTAAAAAAGTAGCTAGTCGTCTACATGTCACAGCGCGTACACAAGACGGTATGATTGAAGCTGTGGAAGGAAACGAACTAGAAAGCTTTTTCATCGGCGTCCAGTGGCACCCTGAACTCATGTTCCAAATGGACAGAGAGAGCGAAGATTTATTCGCCCTTTTTGTAAAAGCAAGTAAGAAAAACTAAGCTTTTTTAGAAAACCTTTGGAAAGTGTGCGGCAAACTGATAAAATAAAAATAGTAGTAACGCGTCTGGAGGTGCAAAGTGAAACTCATTCAAAAAGTAGTCATTATGCAAGTTTTGACGGAACAAAGCAAACTTGAACTTTTAACGTATTATAAAGAGCAAAAACGCCTTTTAGAAACAGAAAGTGAACAGCTTTTATTTGAACAAAAAAAAGTGGAACATAAAAACCGTTACCAGCCAGAGCGTGTTAATGAATATTTTGAACATGAATTAAACTTGCGCCAAGAGAAAATCAAGTTGGTGGAATTTCAAATGGAACAACTTGAAACGCTACCGCTTGGGAGTGAAATTCGCGAACGCGAGCTTGAAACGATTGTAGATGTTCAAGTTGGCGATGAGTGGAGCGATGCCACACTTAGTAAAACGATTGTTGTAACGGACGGAGTAATTACAGAAATACGCTAGAGGTGACTTATGGGAAAGATGTTTAATGTAGGAAAAATCGTGAATACACACGGACTAATGGGCGAAGTGCGCGTCATTTCAAGAACTGATTTCGCAAGCGAACGCTACCGCACAGGCAATAAACTTTTTTTGTATTTAAAAAATGAAAATACGCCAATTGAACTTACGGTACGCTCACACCGCGTGCATAAAAATTTCGACTTGCTAACGTTTGAAGGCTACACTGGGATTAATCAAGTAGAAAAAATGAAGGAAGGCATTTTAAAAGTGCCAGAAGAAGCGCTAGGTGAATTAGAGGAAAACGCGTATTATTTTCATGAAATTATTGGTTGTCATGTGCGCACCTCAGACGGCCTTTTGCTCGGCGAAATTACTGAGATTTTGACGCCAGGCGCGAATGATGTTTGGGTTGTGAAACCAGAGCGCGGAAAAGAAATGCTTATTCCGTATATTGCTGACGTTGTAAAAAAAATCGATATCGGGAGCAAGGAAATTGTTATCGAGCCACTTGAAGGGTTGCTAGATTAAATGAAAATTGATATTTTATCCATCTTCCCGGAAATGTTCAGCGGCATGCTATCTGAATCCATTATGAACAAAGCGATTCAAAAAGGCATCGTGGACATTGCGGTGACAGACTTTAGACAATACGCCGAAGGAAAGCATCAGGTGGTGGACGACTATCCATATGGCGGCGGCGCAGGTATGTTGCTCAAGGCGCAACCCATTTTCGATGCCGTGTCACATGTACAACTCGAACATAAAAAGCCGCGCATCATTTTGATGGATCCAGCTGGTAAGCCGTTTAATCAAAAAATGGCGGAAGAATTTGCAGAAGAAGAACAACTCATTTTTATTTGTGGGCACTACGAGGGCTACGACGAACGCATTCGCGAGCATCTTGTAACCGACGAAGTTTCAATTGGCGACTACATTTTGACAGGCGGCGAAATCGGGGCAATGGCGATGACGGACAGCATTGTTCGGCTGCTTCCAGGCGCTCTAGGCAATGCCGATTCTGCGGTGCACGATTCATTTTCAAGCGGTTTGCTTGAACATCCGCACTATACGCGTCCCGCTGACTTTCGTGGCATGCAGGTTCCAGATGTTCTTTTAAGTGGGAACCACGCGAAAATTGAGGAATGGCGAAACAAAGAGTCGCTTCGGAGAACGTTTTTACGCCGCAAGGACTTACTTGAAACATACAATTTATCCAAAAAAGAGCAAGAATGGCTACATGAAATAGAAGAAGAATGTGATGAAAGGAAGCGTTAATATGACTTTTTTTGGGAAAGACCAAGCTGTTCGGGATAAAAATCGGGAAGAATATGTATCTGAGCAAAATGACCAGAAACGAATTGGCGAAACTTGGGAGAATGTGCAAGTGTCAACGGGTGGCATTAATGTCAATCACGATGTTCTAACGGTCGTTTTCGCAAAAAGTGTGCGCCAAAAATTGAAGTCAGACGACGAAGCGATTTTAGAAACAGTCGGCTTTGAAAACTTACTTAAAGAGCTCCAACAAAAAGCGCTTGACGTCGGGGGAAACGGGATAATCTACTGTAACTTCACGGAACAATTTGTCGGCGACCGCGTCTATCAACTCGCATACGGTACAGCTGTGAATATTAAGATTACGAGATTTTAAAAGAAAATCACTAGCATTGCCTAGTGATTTTTTTACGTATATAAATGTATATAATTTGAAATCTATACGTTTTAGCATTAAACTGAAAGAAAACGCATACATAGATGGGGGAGACGGGATGAGCAGTATAAAAAGGGAAGAAGTTTTTGAGAAACTATTTAATGCACATAGTTATGGGAACTTGGGTTTGTTTATAGGTGCTGGATTTTCGAAAGCAATGGCTGACGAAGCACTGGGATGGTATGATTTAATTAAAGAAGCAAGTATAGTACTCGAATTGCATATGCCTGAGGGAGAAAATTTAATTGGTCTTTCCATGCCAGAACTTGCGACATTATTGTGCAAACAATTGGCGGATAGGAAAAGTTATGATGATTACGCTGAGGCAAAAAATACTTTTAAAGAAGAAATTTGCTTGCTGGCCAATTGGCTCCCAAAAGAAGATAAGATTGAACTTTTAAAAAAATTATTTGATGAAATTAAGCCTTCTTGGATTGTAACGACAAACTATGATTTAGTTCTAGAAACAATTCTAACGGGAAAAAGTAAGAGCTTAGGTCCACTTGATTATCTTTCAGCTCCTAAAGGTATTATTCCTATTTATCATTTACATGGCGTGCGGAATGATCCGGAATCGATTATCATTGTTCAGGAAGATTATGTCCCACTTTTTAGACCAACTGAATATAGACAATCAAAATTAGCAATGACAATACGAGAATCTACAACATTAGTTCTTGGATATGGGCTTGGGGATGTAAATGTATTGTCTGCAGTAGATTGGTCGAAGAATTTATACACAAGAGGAAATGAATATCCCTATGAAATTATTCAAGCTCTTTGGTCAGAAAATCCAAAAGAGCTGCCATATAGAGATGAGATGGGAAATTTAATTATTGAAATTTCGAATATAGAAGAGTTTCTACAAGAATTAGCGGACTATATACAAAAATCTCAAGGTTTGTATCTTCATAAATTAGAAGAGCTACAAGCTGTTGTAGAAAATTTGAATAATAAAGAAGATGAGGAAATTCAAGAATTTATTACTAATCAAGATTTTAGACTACAGCTCTTAGAAATGCTTCCTCAATTTGAGTATCATATGATTTCATCGTATATCGAATTTCTATTAGTTTGCATTAATGAGTTATGGGAGAAAGCTAGAAAACGAAATGCATTTTCCAATTATGATGAATATATCAATATTTTATTGGATATCTTGATTCATTATGACTATCATAAAATGCCACCCAGACTTTTTCAAATATTGGCTGAGGGGCTTAATCGTGTTTTACCGTACGTAGGGGATTATGCTGAGGATAAGGTGAAAGGGACAGCGTATGATGCTACAAAAACATGGTTTACAAGAAAAGATAGCATTCCCAAGGACACAAAAGTTCAACTTATAAGTTATGCTAATAAATATAGACTTCTCTTTCTGAATAGAAAGCTTACAGAAGAGATGGGCGTCTATTAAAAGATAAACTATCAAGAAAAAAACTTTACAGTCAAAGAAGTTTGTGTTAATCTAATTAAGTATCTGGGCTATTCCAGATTTGATAACAATATTCCGCTTCGTTCTTAATACGTATGAATATTTGTATGAAGGAGAGAATAAGATGAATAAACTTATCGAAGAAATTACGAAAGAACAGCTAAAAACTGACAACCCGGATTTCCGTCCTGGTGACACTGTACGTGTTCACGCAAAAGTTGTCGAAGGTACGCGCGAACGTATCCAACTTTTCGAGGGTGTTGTAATTAAACGCCGTGGTTTTGGTATTAGCGAAACTTTCACAGTTCGTAAAATTTCTTATGGCGTTGGTGTTGAACGTACGTATCCAGTACATACACCTCGTATCGCTAAGCTAGAAGTTATTCGTCGCGGTAAAGTTCGTCGTGCGAAACTTTACTACTTGCGTAACTTACGCGGTAAAGCGGCTCGTATTAAAGAAATTCGTTAATTTAAAGGAAGCACCCTTTCAAAAGGGTGCTTTTTTTATTGGATAGAAATGATAAAACTAGAATATTTTTGTGGAAGTAATAAGGAAAATTACGATATGGAACTAGAAATATTCCAAAGTTTGGTGTGTGTGAAGAATTTCAAAACATTTATTTTAAGTTAAAAGGAGAAAAGGTGGAACTTTTTTCGTGAGGAGCCTTTATTCATGGCTGAAAATTTACCAATTGTTGTTTTAAATGATGAAGTTATCAAAAAAGGTGGACTTCTTATTATAGAAGAAATAGAACAAATTTTGGATATAGGGTTGTCGATACAGGGAGAAAATGAATAAGTTTAGCCGTGTTTTTTAATGAAATCAAGCAATTTCACTAATAAATTCAGTAAAAAAATAAATTTTAATGAAGGGATATGTCACTAAACGTCTGAAAATTCAAACTTAGAAGAAGGGCTGTATAGCAGGAAGTTAGATTTTAATTGGTAAAATTTTCCTATTGACGTTTGGTGCCTATGACTTTGTTTTGAAACAAAATGAAATGGAACAGTAGTTGTTTTGAAATGTTGCTATGTTATGATGAATCCCGTAGAAAAATTAAGGAGTTGTTTTTAAGGAATGAAAAAAAATGCATTAGGAATTGCCGTATCATCTTTTGTGATTGGAGCAGTAATTATCGCTGGAGGTCAATTCGTAGACGCTAAACAAATCAATGTAGCAAAGGGAGACACTCTATCCGAAATCGCCAAGAATAACAATACGACTGTCGATCAAATTGCCAAGGATAACAACATTTCGAATATTAATCTTATTTATATAGGTCAAGCGCTTGAAGTTGGAGAAGGTGGAAATGGCGTAGCTACTGCTGCACCTGCACCAGCTGCACAAAGCAAGCAACCGACACAACAACAACCAGCGCAAAAACAAACGCAACCTCGTCAAAGCGCGAGCGCATCAACTGGAAGTTCCACAGAGCAACAAGCGAAAGAATGGATTGCACAAAAAGAATCTGGTGGTAACTACGGTGCAGTAAGTGCAACAGGTAAATATATTGGTCGTTACCAATTAACGAACTCGTACTTAAATGGTGACTATTCTGCTGCCAATCAAGAACGTGTAGCTGAAAACTATGTGAAGAGCCGCTATGGTTCTTGGAGTAATGCGAAAGCACACCACTTGCAAACTGGTTGGTATTAAAACGAAGGATTTTATAATCTTTGAATGACTATGTTTGGCTAGTATGAAAGATAGAGGCACTCTGTTGCCTCTATCTTTTTTTGCTTTAATACTATACAATAAACACGGAGAAATGTTTGGAGGATTATTATGCGGAAAATTGCCTTTATTTGTATTCATAATTCATGTCGCTCTCAGATGGCTGAAGGCTGGGGGAAAGTATTATTAAATGATATAGCAGAGATATATTCAGCAGGAACGGAGAACTATCCAGAAGTAAAACCGTTAGCAGTCGAGGTTATGGGGGAAGCAGGAGTAGATATAGCCGAGCAATATCCTAAATTATTGGCGGATATTCCTGGCGAAATAGATATAGTGATTACAATGGGGTGTGGCGTTTCTTGCCCTAATTTGCCGAGCCGTTATCAGGAAGATTGGGGCTTAGTTGATCCAAGTGGAAGCTCAATTGATAAGTTTAGAGAAACAAGGGACTTGATACAAAAGAAAGTTTCAGAATTACGAACAAGAATACTTGGTGGAGAGTTTGATAAATAAAAAATAGCAGGCTCACCTAGGCCTGTTCTTCTTTTATTGTAATCCGCTATTTAATTATGTTTTATTTTCAGGTATAATGTACTTTAGAATAAACAGAAAGTAGGGCAATTATGATTAATAGAAAAGCAGAATTTATCATGAGTATTATTGGTGCCAGTTTAGCAGCTCTAGGCGTCTTTATTATGGGAGGGTTTAGCATTATAATGCTATTTGCAGCATCGGTTGATCCAGTAGTGACACGTGATGATTTTATTGATATGTCATTTGGTATTGGATTTATTGCACTTAGCCTCTTGCTTGCTATTGCAGCTTGCGTGTTTGGTTTTATCGCTGCCTTTAAATTGAAAAATGGTGTTAGTGTAAAAGGCTGGTCAATCGTTTTAATTGTGATTGGCGGAATCAGTTTCTTTAGTTATGGTTTTGTAACGGGCGTTTTATTCCTTATTTCAGGAATTATGTCGCTAGCAAAACTTTCTAGTGAGAAAAATCAATTTGATTCATTTTAAATTATGAAAAGAGCCCGTGCTGCGTGTCAGCACGGGTTTTCAATCCTCATAAATTTCTATTTTATCCTTAATCGCTTGTTTGGTAAGATTATTTTTTTTCATATAACGAATGGCTCGTTTCACTGTGTAATGATATTCAAATACAAGTGCAATGAGTCCGAGGACGATAATACTCGTTAAAATGAGTGCTTCCTGCATCTAATCACCTCGCTTCACCTTAGTGTAGCACAGAATAAATGTGTTTTACAAAAAATCATGCGAGGGAAGTATGAAAAAATACAGCGTTATTGATATAATGAAAATATCTTATTTAAAAGGAGAAAACGAATGAAAAATACTTGGAAAGTAATTATTGGGATAGCGATTGCTTTGATTGTTTTAGGCGTGCCCTTTATTGCTACATATAATTCTTTAAATAAAAAAGAAAATGAAGTTTCTGCGCAGTGGGCAAACGTAGAAAGTAAGTTGCAACGCCGCTATGATTTAATTCCCAACTTAGTAAATTCAGTGCAAGGCAGCATGAAGCAGGAAAAAGAAGTTTTCGGTCAAATTGCCGAAGCAAGAACCGCTGTGTCTAAAGCTAGTACGCAAAGTGAAGAAATGAATGCGGCTAACCAAATGGACCAAGCTGTCACACGCCTAATTGCAACCGTAGAAAACTACCCAGAACTAAAATCAAGCGAGAATGTGACGCGTTTAATGGACGAGTTAGCTGGAACGGAAAATCGAATTTCAGTTGAACGAGATAAATATAATGATGTCGTCCGTTCCTACAATACGAAAGTGACAAGCGCGCCAACAAGCTTTGTTTCTGGCATGCTAGGCTTTGAAACGAAACCGTATTTTAAAGCTGTAGAAGGGGCGGATAAAGCGCCGGAAGTGAATTTCGACTAACTATAGAGGAAAGGGAGATGACGCGTTTTGAAACGGCTAACCTTTTTTACATTTTTTATTTTATTTCTGGCTGTTGTATTTCTGCCCAATCATGCACAAGCAGTCAAACTTCCTGAACCAACCGAGCAATTTTATGTTACGGATAGCGCGAATATTTTAGATGAAACGACGAAAAATATGATAATGTCGGTGAACTATGCGTATCAAAATCAGATGGAAAAGCCACAAATTGTGGTGGCAACGGTGGATTCATTTGATGGTTTAACCAAAGAAGAATACGCGCATCAACTTTTTAATAAGTGGAAAATTGGTAGTGATTCTCTCGACAATGGCGTTTTGATTTTGCTCTCAACTGGTGAGCGGGAAATTAAAATTGAAGTCGGCTACGGGCTTGAGGGCGCAATTACGGACGGTACGGCGGGTGAAATTTTAGACAATAACCTGACTTACTTAAAGGCGGATGATTATAACACGGGGTTGCGCAATATTTTTTCGGAAGTGGCTTTAAAAGTAAATCAAGAATATAACTATAAAGACGAAACGATTTTTAAGAACTACACTAACGAGATGCAACTGGCAAAAACGAATGGAGAGAAAGGCGCTTCAGGTAAGCTTAGTCCGGGCGTTATTGGCATCATTATTCTTGTAGTTGTTACATTTATTATTATTTCGATGATAAATGGCAGAGGCCCGCGCGGCGGTTCACGAGGTCCGTTTGATAGCGGACGGGGGCGTGGTGGCGGTCCATTTATCGGCGGCGGTTTTGGAGGCGGACGCTCAGGCGGCTCTGGTGGAGGTTTTGGCGGCTTTGGTGGCGGCGGAAGTTCTGGCGGTGGCGGAGCTGGGAGAGGCTTCTAAACGGTTATTTATGAAAGTCACGGTATTATATACTGTGGCTTTTTTGAATGCATATTGCTTTAAATAGAAAAAGAATTCAGGTATCGTAAAATGGAAAGTGATTATGAAAAGGGAGGAAGAAATGGCTGTTAATCGATTTTGGCAAGGGTTCCTGATTTTTTTCTTACTTATTCTTTTTCCGGCAACTCACGCAGATGCCCATGCCTATTTACAAAATTCAACACCGGCAGATGGTAGCAGTGTAGCTAAAATGCCGGCAGAAATTGTTCTTACATATAATGAAACGATCAAATCTGATTTTCCGCTAATTACAGTGACCAACTCGAAAGGGGAGCGAATTTCGACAGGAAAAACGCTTGTGTCTGCAGAGAATGATCATGTTGTTTCGGTGCATGTGGACGGAGAAGCAAAACCAGACGTGTACGCGGCAGAATGGCGTGTCGTTTCGGCGGATGGTCATCCGATTTCAGGTGTTATTTCTTTTAAAGTCGGTAAGACGGACAAAGAACTCCCGAAAACGATTGCTGAAACGCCAAACTTAGAAATAACGAACACCATTTTAAAAGACTTTCTTTATATAAGCTTTAGTATTGTTTTCGGTGTGTTGTTCGTTTTATTCGTTCTTTTCCCGCAGAAAGAAGCATTTCCGCGGCAAATGCTGAAACGAGCAAAAATCCTGACAGCTATTGGAATGGGGATGATGGGCAGCGTGGTGGCGCTTTTCCTACCGGTTCAAGTCAAAACCATGACATTTGGCGCCGCCCTGACGCCCGAACTCATGCGCACATTTTTCGGCACGAGCACTGGGAAACTTTGGCTTACGCAATTCATTTTGTGGCTCATACTCGCTAGTTTGTTTTTCTTTTTGTTTAAAGGAAAAAGCCGGATTTTAATGCCGCTTCTTGCTGCCCTAACTTTGCTTGCCATCTTTATGACCAAAGCACTTAGTGGGCACAGCCAGGCGCAGGCGGACCGAATTGTTGCGACAACCGCTGACTTCTTGCATCTCATTTCGGCGAGCCTTTGGGTAGGCGGCATTATTACCTTGCTTTTCGTTGTCCCAAAACAAGAAGCCAAAGCAATGTGGAACCGATTTGCGATTTACGCGATGGCTGCGTTTGGTCTGCTCATTTTATCGGGCATTCTCATGTCCGTCATGAATATCGGGCAAATGAAAAACCTTGTCCAAACCGCGTATGGCATCACGCTACTCATCAAAATCGGCCTCGTCATTTTAATGGCGCTAATCGGTTTAGGCCACTACTTCTATTTGAAGAATACGCAAAAACAAATTCCGGTTAAAACGATTCTCATTGAAATGCTACTGGGCTTGCTTATTTTAAGCGCCGCGAGTATTTTATCTGACACGAAAACACCGCCCCCTGCGCCAAGCAAACCTTTCAGTGAGGTGATGGCGGACAAAAATGATCGAGCAAAAATTCGGCTGCAAATTACGCCGGCCAAAGTCGGAGATAACACATTTATAGCTCGTTTTTTAACCAAAGAAGGGGCTGTGCTTGAAGCGTTTCAACAAGTAACATTTAGCGCTAAGCATGCGGGCGGCCGTGCGCATGAGTTTCAGGGCGAGCTCGCGGAAAGCGGCGATTATGTCGCAAGCGGTTTATACTTAAATCAAATTGGAAAATGGGAAATTACGGTGCGCGGTTTAACGGAAAATTTTGAGACGATAGAACAAACATTTACTGTGCAAATAAAGGAGTAAGCGATGAAAAAATGGATTGTAATGTGTAGTGTAGCGATGTTAGTTTGGGGATTTCCTGCTCTTGTGAGCGCCCATGTCAGTGTTTCGCCTAGTGAATCGCAAACGGGAGCGTACGAGACGTATACGATGAAGGTGCCTGTTGAAAAAGAGAGTAACACGACGAAAATTGTACTTAAAATGCCTGCCGGAGCTACGTATGTTTCTTATGAGCCAGTGGCTGGATTTAAAACGACTTTTGATAAATCGAAAAATGTGATAACATGGGAGGCAACAGGCGCGGGCATTTTGCCAGGTCAGTTTATGCGTTTTAGTTTCATCGCGAGCAACCCGGAAAAAGCCGCTCAACTTAATTGGGATGCTTTTCAATACTATGCGGACGGGTCGATAGTGGAATGGACGGGGGATGCGAATTCGGATACGCCGCATGCGGTTACGACGGTGAATGAATCGAGTGTTCCGCAGACGGACGCGCACGGAAATACCACGAGCAAAGAGCAGGACGAAAAAAATGAATTCTCTGCTTGGCTCATTTACACGACACTTGGAATTAGCCTTTTAGCCATTATTGTTAGTTTGTTTGCTTTACTTCGGAAGAAAAAATAATACAAAATGGAGTGTGCTAGAAATGAGAAAAGTACATCATGTCGCGATTGGGAAGCCTAAGGAACTGGCGTTTTCGAGCAAGTCGAAAATGTTGACAGGAATTGAAAAAACAGGTGTGTTAGAAGCCCAGCTCACATTTCAAGGATTTGTTGGCGATGGACCGTTTAACATGAAGCATCACGGCGGCCCTGACCGTACGGTATGTGTGTTTCCAGTGGAACATTATGCGTATTTTGAGGAGAAATTTCAAAAGAAGTTACCAAAAAGTGCATTTGGCGAAAATTTAATGGTTTCTGGCATGCTTGAAAAAGATGTTGCGATTGGCGATATTTTCCAAATTGGTGAAGCGGTCATTCAGGTGACAGAGGCGCGTAACCCGTGTTCCACCATTGGAAAATATAATCATATGCCTGAACTCTATAAAGAAGTGCAGCAAACCGGCTTTACAGGCTACTTGTGCCGCACGATTAAGGAAGGGAAGATTCAGCAATTGGACGAAGTGATTTTGCTCGAAGCGGACGCGCACCAAGTTACGGTTGCTTATTGTCACGAGATGGTTTTACATAAAAAAGGAGCAAAAGCTGATTTCGAAAGGATTGCCGCCGTCAAAGCTTTGTCCGAACGCTACTATGAGTCCTTGCAGAAAAAGTTGCAAAACTCAAATAGGTGACATCGCCAAACTTGGTCGAACATAGAGGGGATTTAAATCTACCGACTTATAATGATCTAGTTGATGCTCTTCAACTAGATGTAGATGAATATGTGAGTGTTAATACGAAGGCAATAATTGATTATATTCTTGAATAAAGTAACTGAACTTAAAAGATACTTTAATTGGAAGCTGTAGTGAGTAGACCACATCATTTTTAGATAATGTAAAGGTTGATTTTTCAATAATAAAACAGGAGAGAAAATCTTTTTTGATTTTCTCTCCTGTTTTAGATTCATCAAGAATTTATTGTTCCTCCACATCTAACTCCATAGCCGCTTCCGCATCTAAAATTACGGTTAAATTCGGATGCATCTGAAGAATGGAAGCAGGGACAGCGCTGTCGACCGGGCCAAAAAAGGCTTTTTTGATGATGCTTGCTTTTTTTCGTCCATTTGCAAACAAAACAATTGATTTGGCTGCCATTACGCTTTTTGGCCCCATCGTTACGTAAACGTCAGGACATTTGGATTCGTCGCCGCCAACTTCTGCAATTAAGATGTCGCGCATTTCAGGAATAGAGTCTGTTCGCACGAGTGTTGTTTCATCTGCGAAGGTTGTTGTTCCCGGAAGGTTGCCACAAAAGTGCCCATCTTCACCAATACCGAGCAAAATTAAATCTAAGCCGCCGTCTGCTTGAATACGAGCATCTTGATTTTGATAGTTTTCAGTATCTAAAACGTGAATGTTTCGTTCCGAAATCTTTGCCGGATGAAAGAAAAGGCGATTTAAATTTGTCATCGTCACACCAAAACCGCTTTCGCCAGCATAAGGAATTTCGTCAAAGTTATAAAAATGAACATTTTCCAAATAAGGACGCTCTTTTACCTCTGCTACTAAATACTCATACATTTTGACTGGCGTGTTTCCGGCCGTAATGGCTAAATTCACCCGATTTACTTGATACATTTTTCCAAGTAAAATATTCGCTGCAACTCTGCTCATCGACGCATAATCTTTTTCTACAATTAGTTTCATTAAATAGCTCCTCCTTTTTTGTTCTACAAGAAGTATACATTCTGTAATGCATTTCAGAGCAAGCTATTTTTTCTTTTTCATATCAAGATAACTTTCCAAAACAGCAATTTCCTTTTCATCAAGCTCTTCCACTTGGTCGATTGCTTTCGTAATATGCGAGATTTTTTCAGAACTGGTGGAAATTTTTCGTTGCTTACTCGCGTAGCTCATAATCGTACTAGTAATCATACCGATAAAACCGATACCGACAAGCATCATAATACTGGCTAAAATGCGCCCAATTGGTGTAATGGGAATGATGTCGCCGTAACCAACAGTTGTAGCGGTCACAATTGCCCACCAGATTGCATCAGGGTAGTCGTGGATATCTGGCTCAATCAGTACCATTGGAAGTGGAATGAAAATAACAAGTAGTAAGAAAATTAAAATGAAGCGATTCAGACCGTTTGTTTTTAAAAAATTAAAAAGAGGTGTTAAATAGCGATTTCCCATTGCAGTAAGGCGTAAAATATGGAATAGGCTCACGATTCGCGCTGCCCGAAAACCGCCGTATAATGGGATAATGGCAATTAGTTGGAACGGGTGTGTTTTAATGTAGCGTTTTTTGTCCTCTGCCCGAACGAGGCGGGAAAAATAGTCTAATGTGAAGATTCCCCAAATCACCCAATTTAAAAGGATTGTCCAAAAATTATGATAGGGAAGTAACGCGAGGGATAATATAACAAGTAAAAGCATGAATAATTCGTATATAAGTGTCCTTTTTGAGATTTTCATAATCATCATCCTTTCATTCAAGTGAGACCGTGTTGCTTAAAGAAATTTGCAATGCCATCTTCATCTGGCGTACCTGTGACAAAATCGGCAATATTTTTTAATTCTTGTTTTGCATTTCCCATTGCAACACCGTAATTTACAAATTGGAGCATCTCAAAATCATTCATACCGTCCCCAATTGCAATTGTCTGTGCAGGGCTCGTATTGAGGTGTGTCAGTAAGTAGCGAATTGCGACTTCTTTATTAATACCACGTAAAACAATTTCGCCGCTATTTTCTCCAAAAAGTGGAACAGTAGTATGTAAAATTGTAAATTTATCTTGATATGTATTTTTAACTTTTTCAAAAGGCACGTGTTCGCTCATAAATGAAATTTTGTTTACCGTAGTCAGTTCAGAAACGGGCTTTTCAGGTAAAAGTAAGTCAAAAAAGAAACTCAATTCGCTGGCGCGTTTTTGGTATTCGGCGTCCGTTTTGTTTAGCCCTTTAAAAATTTGTTTGCGAATTTCTGGAATGCATGTGTCACTTGCAAAAAGGCCGTCGTTTGATTCCAAATAGTAGCCGATACCTTCTTTTTTGAAAAAGCGAACGATGCTTGAAAGATCTGCTAAATCGAATTTTTTATGCAGAAGGAGCTTGCCTTGCTCTTCAATGTAGCCGCCGCCTGCGCCGATAAAGCCATCAAATTCAATATTTTTAATTTCGTCCGTGATTTCCGCTTTGGATCTGCCAGTGCATAAATAAACTTTATGCCCGTTTTGTCGTGCTTTATGAATGGCCACCCCAGCGGACTCGGGAACGCGGCCATAATCGTTACAAAGTGTACCATCAACATCAATGAAAATAATTTGTTGGTTCATGTCAAACTCCTTCAATGTTCTATTCTCACTTAGCTATCATAGCATATGTTGAACAAAAAAAACGAGCCTGAAAGGGCTCGTTTTAACGAATACGTAAACGATTTTTTTTGCTCCGCGCACCGAGCATACATAAGTAGCAGAAGAGCGCGAATAAAATGGTAATGATTAAACTGTGGAATAGTGCCACATAAAGATTAACCTCGGTGTAAACAGACAGGATACCTGTGAGCGCCTGAAGTGCTACGAGAATAACAGCGAGGACCATGCCATAGGTGAGCACGCGGTAATGTCTGTAATCACGGAAAACAAGCCATGTCATATAGAAAATCCAAACGACTAAAATGAAAGCGGCAATGCGGTGCCCATATTGCACATAATCTTGAATGGAATCTGGCCAAATGAATGTCCCGTCTTGGAATGGCCAAACTGGAACGGCGAGACTTGCGCGCTCATGTCGAACCAGTGCGCCGGTATAGACAGCTAAGTATGTATAGATGGTTAAAAAGTAAAGATTAAATCGTAGTTTCGTGCCCATCACTAAATTTCTGGCATCAAATTTGCGGTCAAACTCAAATATAAGTAGCGCCAGTAAAATGATTGCCGCATAACAGATAATGGAAATGCCAAAATGTAACGCCATGATGTATGGATTTTGGCCCCACATGACGGCGGCAGCACCCATGAAAGCTTGTAAAATTAAAAATAAAACAGCGATAATAGCGAGTGGTTTTGTTTCGCGGCGATCTTTAATTGTTCGCCAAGCGAGTATGGCCAACACAATAACAAAAATGGAAGCGAGTCCCGTTGTCATTCGGTGCGCGACTTCAATTAGTTTTTCCGTTGTAACGTCTGTCAGGCGAACGAGTTGTCCGTTGCAAAGTGGCCAAGTGTTTCCACAACCATCTGCTGAACCCGTTTTGGTCACCAAAGCCCCACCAAAAACAACAAATGTCATGAAAATAATCGTCAAGACGGACCAAATTTTAAGAAACTTATTCATGATTTCTTATTCTCTCCTTTTAGATGAATCTGTCATCAAACGTGCTTTTACACATTAATTTTATTGTAGCGAATTTTAAAACAGAAGTAAAGAATTCGTTATTTGGCGCTGTTTCACAAACTAAAACGAAATCTTTGCTAACAAATTCACATAATGCTTGCTTGGAATTAGTTTTATCCAGCCGAGTTTTGTGAAGCCGATTGATTGACAAAGCATGTCCTAATTTCACATAATAGACGTAGAGTGATTTACGCGTTTAAGGGGGAGAGATTTTGAACAGAATAGAGAATACTGGCGAGTTAAAAACAGGAGTTGCCAGTAAATTTACGGTTCGGGATTTCACGGAACTGGTTAAAATAGGAATCGTTAATTCCAATACAATTACAGCATTTACAGGAATGTGGTTAGCATTCCAGTTAAATGGTATTTCATTTATGCAAAATCTTGATGTGATGTTCTTTACGATTATTGGTTCTGCGCTCATCGTCGCCGCATCGGGTGCTTTTAATAACGTTATTGACCGTGATATCGATGGTAAAATGGAGCGAACGAAAAGCCGACCAACGATGACAGGGAAAATTTCGGGGAAAAAAGCACTCGTTTTAGCTTCTGTGCTGCTAATCATTGGTGTAGCGATGCTCTTTATGACAACTTGGCAGGCTGGTGTGCTTGGCATACTAGGCGTGTTTTTATACGTTGTGGTGTATTCCATGTACGCAAAACGAAATTTAGTTAGCAACACGGTTATCGGTAGCTTTTCAGGCGCTGTCCCGCCACTAATTGGGTGGTTTGCAGTTGACCCGACGTTTAGTTTAATCCCAGTGATGTTGTTTCTTGTGATGTTTTGCTGGCAACCACCGCATTTTTATGCGATTGCGATTAAGCGAAAAGAAGAATACCGCGCTGCTGGGATCCCTATGTTGCCTGTTGTAAAAGGCATCGAGCGGACGAGAAAAAGCATGGTCTTTTGGGTGCTACTTTTAAGTGTCTTACCATTTTTTATGACCGAACTCGGCATCGTATATGTTATTTTAGCAACCGCACTTAATATTGGCTGGCTCGTTTTAAGCTTTTACGGCTTCAAAATGAAAGACAGCCTAAAATGGTCCCGCCTAATGTTCGTCTACTCACTAAACTACATGACCATTCTATTTGTCTCCATGATTGTAATTTCAATTTTCTTATAGGGGATGTCATCAGTCTGATTGTGCGTGGTACGTTTTGTTTGGCTTAAGTTTAGAGGTTTTCTACAAGCTGAAGTCCGATTTTAATCGGGCTTTTTTTCTTTAAAAAATCTTTGAATTTTCCTCATCGTTTTTTCCATTTCAGGTGATATAGTCAAGGGGAGAACGAAGAAATCGGAGTTGATTGTTATGAAAATAGCAAGTTTTGAGCGAATGACACAACTGCTTATCAGTGGAAAAGAACAAGAGGCTGAAAAAGAAAGCCAAAATATGATTACCGAGAATCCTTCGCATTACGCGGGTTACCTTTGCCTTGCTTATGTTTATGCAGAAACGAATCAAAATCTCGATTTAGCAACAAATTACATTGAACAAGCTTTATCATATAACCAAAATATTGTTGAAAATTACGTCGTCGGCATTGCCATCTACGAACAGTTACATAAACCAAAACGCGTCACAGAGCTCGCTCGCTTCGGTCTAACGCTTGATCACTCGCAAGCGAAATTTTACGAAGCTTTGGCAGAAAATGGGAGTGGAGGATTGGTAGAAAAAATCGCCTTGTACGAGAAAGCCCTATTTTATGCGCCCAACAATACGAGCTATATGGGCATTTTAAGCGAGGCTATTTTCAACCAAAATCCACGAAATCTGCGTGCGCTTGAGCTGGAAAACTTAGCTTTTGCGACAAAACCAGATGACATAGACAATTTAAATCGCTTTGCTAAAATGAATTATGCGCGCGGTGATTTTAAAAAGGCGCTTCAATACTCGGAGCGTGCTTTGTGTCTTGCGCCAGACAGAGAAGATTCGCGTGAGCTTTATGAGGAAGTGGAGCTTGCGCAAAATCCGTTTTTTGGCACGTATGAAAAAGTACGTCTATATACGCATCGTGTGCCAATTAGTGTTACTATACTCATCGTGTTAGCCTATGTGCTTCTTTTCATGTGGGCATTAAATTCAGTAGGCTATCTTGCGGTTGTCATGTGGATTATTCCGCTAGGGATTTTAATTGTCGCGATTTTAGTGCAAACTGGCACCCGGCAAAAGGAAACGATGCAAGCGAAGCAAAACCGGTATGTGCGCTTACCAATTGCGATTATCGCACTGATAATCCTGTTTATTCCGGCGGGGATTCAAGTTGTACATTTGGCGCTTGATGCGGTGAAACAGGAAGTGGCTGTGCCAAAAAGGCAAATGATGGTGCAGTCGCATGCGGAAAAAAAGATGCGCGTTGCGAATACGTCTGAAAATGCCACTTTTAGCGCGGATTATGACCGTGTGTTAGCTCTTCGGAAATTGCTTGAAAACGGAAAACAAAATGATGTTGAGCTTCTGGAATATGTCGCACGTTCGTATTTACCAACATTTAAACAGAAAATAGCAGATGCTAAAAATTATCATGCGTTTATGAATTTTAAGTTTTACCAAATGTTTGCACTGGACGGAGCGGAAAAAGCCTATTTGACGCAGGAAAATAATCAATTTGATGTCATTGTGCTTATGGAAGACGGAAAAATTAGCCATGTCTATGGTGATTCTTGGACGACCGATAAAAAAGAAAAGCTTGCAATGGAAGGTATGATGCCGCATATCGTGGCGGACGGTAAATATACGGAAATTTATGAGTGAAGGCTAGTATTTAACTCGAAAAACGGCTACAATAGAGAAAAGGTTATTCGGGAGGCTAAAGTGTGAAATTTATTTTAAGAGTGATTGTGCTTCTTGTTATCAGCCTCTTTATTTTCTATAACACAGATTTATTTTTTCAAGCACCGACGGAAAAAAATGAGGCTTCTGAAAAAGTGAAGCAAGGAACAATCCTTCCTGAAGATAAAAAAACGAATGAATCGACTGAGGACATAGCGAATACGGACAGTATGGCAAGTTTTGTCAATCAAGACGTCAGTCAATTAAAAGAAAAATTTGGCGATCCCATTCGAATTGATAAGACGCCATATGGCTTTGAATATTATGTCTACAACCAACCGAATACAAGCTACATGTTGGTTGGCGTTTTAAATAATAAAGTGCAGACTATTTACGCGCTAGGTCAAGACTTAAATTTAACCCCATATAAAATTGGTATGTCTGTTGAAAAAGTATTTACAAATGCGAAATTGCAATCTGAAATCGCGTTTAATTATGAAAATAATTTTTATCGTTTTGAGCTATCCGAGAACGATTTAAACATGCGCCCAGTTGCTAATTTAGGCAGTGGTGTTTATGCCCAACTAAATTTCGACAAGGTAGACGGGAAGCTCGTGAGCGTGCGCTATTTGAACAAACTTTCCTTCATAAAAATGCATCCTTACGAGCTTAACTATCAAGGTGATATTTACGAGGAAGATGTTTCGGCGGCTTTATGGAGCGAAATTGATAAAGCAAGCGATATGCAAGTGCTCGAAATTACAAATGTGCTTCGTGAACGTTACGGGGCGGAACCTGTGGCGCTCGATCCAGATGTTGCGCGCGTAGCTTACGGTCATAGTGTGGATATGGCGAACAATAATTATTTTGACCACGACTCACCAACTGTCGGAACACTTTCTGACCGCTTAGAAAAGGGCATGGTGAAGTACACGAAGGCGGGCGAAAACATTGCATATAACTATTTAGATGCGGGCGCAACGGTTGAAGGCTGGTTAAATTCGCCAGGGCATCGCAAAAATCTGCTCGATAAAAGTTTTACGTATATGGGAGAGGGTACTTTCCAAAAATATTATACGCAAAATTTCATTACAAAATAAAAGACGAATTTTAGCTCTACGTGTTATAATGAAATATCGATGAAACTAAGGGGGAATAAGTTTGTTTGCAACAATGGAAAGTTTAGCGCTTCTTGACTTGTCGGATGAACTATCTGCCATGATTTTAGAGTCAGAAGAAAGACAAGCGTATGTTGAGAAAAAGAGTGCGCTAGAAAATGCGGAAACGCAAAATAAAATTAAAGCTTTTACGAAAATTAAAACGCAGTTTGAAGAAGTGGAACGCTTTGGTCGGTATCATCCTGATTATAAAGAAGTGACACGGAAAACGCGTGCTTTAAAACGTGAATTAGACATGGATGCGCATATTGCGGCTTTTCGGCAAGCGGAGATGGATTTTCAGTCACTGCTCGATGAAATCAGTCTGATGCTAGCAAATGCCGTATCCAGTCATATAAAGGTTCCAACTGGGAATCCGTTTTTTGAACAAAAATCTGCATGCAGTTCAGGTTGTGGTAGCGGCGGGAGTTGTAGTTGTTCAGCCTAGGACTTTGCGTGCTAAAGGGGCAATAGAGATGGAAAATGATAGACAAGCGATTATTGTTTGGATGAATCATTTGAAGCAAGTGCGTTCGCTCAAACGTTTTGGAAATGTTCATTATGTTTCACGAAAACTTAAATATGCGGTATTATATTGCAACATGAACGAACTAGAAGAAATTTCCACGAAAATAGCGCGTTTTAATTATGTGAAGCGTGTCGAGCCTTCTTTTCGGCCGTTTTTGAAAACGGAATATGAATCGAAGAAAGAAATGATGTATGAACGCAAAAATGAAGATGTTCAAATCAGTATTTAAATGCGAGGCAGTGCTCAAAACGGGCACTGCCTCAAGTGTCAAATCGAAGCGAAAAGGATGTTTAACATGAGAGTTATTGCGGGAAGTAAGAAAGGGCACGCGCTAAAAGCCGTTCCAGGGAAAACGACGCGCCCGACGACAGATAAAATTAAAGAGTCACTTTTTTCGATTATCGGTCCTTTTTTTGATGGGGAAAAAGTATTGGATTTATTCGCGGGAAGTGGCGGTCTTGGCATTGAGGCGCTAAGCCGTGGCGCAGGCGAAGCCGTCTTTATTGATCAGGCGTCTCTCGCGGTTAAGACGGTGAAGGAAAATTTGACGGCGTGCCGTTTGGAAAATCAGGCGGTCGTTTATCGGAACGATGCGATGCGCGCACTTAAAATTTTCCAAAAAAATGAAGAAGTGTTTGATTTGGTGTTTTTAGATCCCCCCTATAAAAAGCAGCAGCTTGCGAAAATTTTGACCTTTTTGGACGAAGCAAATTTAGTGTCTGATGGCGCGCTTGTTGTTTGTGAGTATGAGAAAGATGATGCTTTGCCGGATGCGATTGGTCGTTTTACGAAGACACGCGAGGTGAATTATGGCATTACGGTGCTATCCATTTTTAAATTTGAGGAGTGAGCGCATTGAAAGAAAAAATTGCAGTTTGTCCGGGAACGTTTGATCCGATTACGAATGGTCATTTAGATATTATTGAACGCGCGGCGAAAACTTTTGATGTGATTTTTATTTCGGTTTTAAAAAATGCGAATAAAAAACCGCTATTTAGTTTGGAGGAACGAATTCAGCTAATCGAGGACGCAACAAACCATTTGCCTAACGTCCGCGTGGAAAGTTCAGAAGGCCTCCTTGTTGATTATGCGCGCAAAAAACGGGCAACAGTCGTGATTCGCGGTTTGCGAGCTGTGACGGATTTTGAATACGAGCTGCAAATTGCGGCAATGAACCGAACGCTTGATGCGGAATTGGAAACTCTTTTTGTGATGACCAATCCAAAATATTCGTTCTTGAGTTCTAGCATGATTCGCGAAGTGGCGAGTTATAATGGTGATGTTGGAAATTTAGTGCCGCCTAATGTGAACGAGGCGCTACTTGCTAAATATAAAAAATAGAGGTGTAGTAATCAGATGCGAACGCAATGGAAAAAAATAGTTGCTATTGTCATTTTAGTGGTTGTAATTGCGGGCTTTTTCATTCCAATGCCCTATTACATTACAAAACCCGGTTCGACGGAAAAACTTGAGCCGCTTGTTGAAATTGCAGGGCATGAAAGTGAATTGAAAGGTTCGTTAAGTCTTGTGACCATTGCGATGGCCAATGCGAACATTTATACATACGGATTGGCTAAACTTTTGCCTTATCAGGAAATCGAAAAGGAAAGCGATGTTCGTTATGAAAACGAAACGGATGAAGAATATAACGTCCGTCAAATGTACATGATGAATGAATCGAAAAACAACGCGATTCAAGTAGCCTATAAAGCGGCGCATCAAAAGGTGACAGTGGAATACGACGGGATTTATGTTTTGAGCGTACTGGAAAATGTACCGGCCGCAAAGTATCTACACGCAGGTGATTTAATCACAAAAATTGATGGCCATGCTTTTGATTCTAGCGCGGAGTTTATTAAATATGTGAAGAGCAAAAAAGCTGGGGACGTTGTGAAAATTGATTATGTGCATAAGAAAAAAGCGGAGTCGGCGGAAATTGAGCTGACAACGATTGATGATAAGGGCACAGTTGGCATCGGGATTACGCTTGTTGATGATGAAAAAGTGACGACGGATCCAGCGGTGAAAATTAATTCGGAACAAATTGGTGGTCCGTCTGCGGGATTAATGTTTAGTTTAGAAATTTACAGTCGTTTTCAAGAGGCTGATTTAACAAAAGGCTATCAAATTGCTGGGACTGGAACAATCGATCCAGCTGGCAATGTCGGGCGTATTGGTGGCATTAATCAAAAAGTTGTGGCGGCAGATAAAAGCGGTGCAGAAATTTTCTTTGCTCCAAATGATGAGATTACGGCTGAAATGAAGAAAAAGGATGCCTCGCTAAAATCCAATTATGCAGAAGCGGTTGAAACGGCGAAAGACATTGATACAGATATGAAAATTGTGCCTGTTAAGACGTTTCAGGACGCGGTGGATTATTTGATGGATTTAAAGTAAGGAGTAAAAGCTTACCTCACTCGAATTTGGTCAGGCTCTAATATGTTAAGAAACAATAAGCGCTAAAGGTCAACGTTCGACCTCCTAGCGCTTATTGTTATTTATTTTGCTATTTTAACTGGAGTTTCTGCTATAACATTTCCCTCATGGCTGTAGCTTAGAAGACTCACTTGATCAGTTACAGTCGATACGCGGCTCTTTGCATAGTATCGGAAATCTGTTGTATTCATGACACCTACTCTACTTAAAATGGTTCCATTCACTTTTAACGCTACATATTTTATGTTTCCTGTGTAAGTCCCTTTCACATAACTATCCTGGTTCAGGACAAACTCATCTGGATTCAAAATTGCACTTTGATTGACTGTTACACGTTCTTGATTTATAACTATACCTGCTGAATTATAAGCTTTTATGCTTACAGTATCTGAAAGGCTAATTTTCCCCTTTGCATAGTATTGCCAATTCGAAGCATCTAAAACGCGTACTCTACTATACTCAGTTCCATTTACTACTAATGAAATATATTTTACATCTCCCTCAAAAGTGCCTCTTACATAGGAGTCAGTTGAGAGTGTATAAGGTGTGACATTCAGTTCATTCTTATGCTGAATAAAAGCCCCTTGTGCCACAACTGTACTGGCACTTGTTGTTTGTCCGCTAGCTGTCGCTGTTGCTGTTACAACGGTACCAGCTGCTAATCGAGGGATTGTGATACTATAATGACCACTTGAACTCACTTGCCCCACTCCAATTCTTGTTGCGCCAGTTTTAATTAGTAAAGAAGCATTTGGCTCAGCAGTTCCTTCAACTTTCGTAGAGTCTGTAGTTAACGGGTTGATAGTTGTTGGGGCAATATTGCCTTGTGCGACAACTGTACTGGCACTTGTTGTTTTTCCATTTAAAGATGCTGTTGCTACTATAAGCGTACCAGCAGCTTGCCTAGGAATCGAAAAACTGTATCTTCCATTTGAGTCTGCTTTCCCGGTTGCAAGTATTATTCCATTCAAACTTATTGAAATAACAGCATTTGGTTCAGCTGTTCCTTGAACTGTTATAGATTCGGATGTCAGAGAATTAATGCTGATTGGCGTGAGAATATATTGGTTTGTGGTTGAATTTTTTAGACTGCTTTTTTTTGTTTCAACACTAGATGCACTCACTTTGTCGTTACCTAACAGTGGGGAAAACATGGTTGAAATGATAAGTCCTCCTGTTAAAATACTAACTGCTGATTTTCTTAATTGTTCTTTTTTTATGTACATGCTAAACTCTCCTTTTTTTAAGTAATAATCTGTACTACATAACGAAAAATCAGAAAAAAATCTTTATTTATTCTCCAAATCAAATCCACCTCCTTGTCAATCATACATTGTCATGGTAACATTTCAGGAAAAAATTCAGAGGCTATTAAAATCAAATTTCTATCAATTTTTTTGTAAATTTTGTGACATTTTTCTTATATTCGAAGTTCTTGTTTTTTTGTTTGAAATTCGGGAAATTACTAGGTAAGAACAAGAAATAGGTGGGGACGATGAAATTTAAGAATGATACGAAAAATAAAATTGGTCACTTCTTTCCGGCATACGTGGACGCGGAAGGACTTGATGCGGGAATTTTGGAGACGGAACGGGCTTTTTTAGCTTTGCCTTTTACACGGGAAATCGAAAAGGTGCGTACGTGGAAATGGCATACGACGGGAAAGCTTGATAATACGTTTATGCGACCGGCGCTGATTAAAAAACGGCCGCTACTTGAAGTGGACTGGCAGCCGCTTCTTTTTGCTGAACTAGGCAAGCTTCGAGGTGAAGCGGTTCAAGTTTCGGTATTGGATTTTGGTGCGGTAGCGGACGGAAAAACGGATTGTACGGGGGCATTTGTACGCGCGATGGGACAAGGCGGGCGAAGCGTTCGGATTCCAGAAGGGGAGTTTATCATAACTGGCCTTAAGGTGCCTTCTCATACGGAGCTGATCGGGGCGGGCTCGGGGAAAACAATTTTGCGGATGCATGATTTTGCTGCGAAATCGCGTCAGGGGATTCGAAATCGGAATCGCTTCACAGGGAACAAGAGCATTCGGCTAGAAGGCTTCACGCTCGATTGGCGCGCGGAGCGTTTTCCTGAAAAAGAAAAAAGTGCGGCTCGAGGAATTCGTTCGAGTGGGATTGCGTTTTGCAATGTGATGTTTGGGCTCGTGCGGGATGTTTGTGTGCAAAATCCGGGGCTGCACGGAATTGATGTGACGTCTGCTTATTATAGTTATGGGGGTGACGGGACGACTTCGCGTTTTAGGAGTCGCTACGTGTGGATTGATGACGTGGAGGTTTATGGGTTTGGTGATGATGGTGTGACGACGCATCATAGTGATTATGTGTACATTACGCATTCTTATTTGCACAATCCGAGCGGTAGAGCGCACAAAAAAGGCGCCTCGAACTCGAATGGAATTGAAGTGGACGATGGTTCGCGGCATGTGGTGTTACACAATAATCGTACGGAAAATTGTTTTGGTGGCGTGGAAATTAAGGCGCATGAAACGAGCTCTGCGGCGTATGACACGCAAATTATTGGGCATTATTCGCGCGGGGATAACCGAGCATACAATTTTAGGCATATTGGGCACCACAAAGAAGGTGACGCGAATAGTTTGACGGCAATTGGCATTCGCGCCACCTTTTTAGTAGCAGAAGAGCCACGCAAGACGCCGCTTTATGCGGAAAGCCGTCCTCGGGCTCTAGTTGTTTCGGCGTATCAAAGAGTGGCGTTGAACTATGTTTGTACGGTAAGCGAAACCAAAGCGCCCGTTATCGCGGTGCAGTACCGCGCACGTGCTGTGGATCTTCAACATATCTCGCATTCAGGAGTAGCTCCGCGCATTAAAATTAGCCAAGATACACAGTCAGTTCGTGTTTCACCAGTAGATGAGCGGTCGCCTTGAAAAATCATTATCCGGCGCAACGAGGCTGCCTTCCATCAGACTGTAGAGCTTTGTCGCGCGAACATCGTAGGCAATAAGTTTTTCTTTTGCCTTTGAAACCGTCGTAACGAGCGGAAGTTCAAGGTCTTTTTTTACTTGGGATAAATAGGCCTGCCCAGTTTGGTTCATGCCTAGGAGGCGCAAGTAAGGCGACACCTCGTCTTGTTTTTCAAAGCGCATTAAAATTTGCATGGCCGTACGCTGAACACGTGCGCGGCTATAGCGTTTTGTTACGATTTCATTTAAGAAGGCTTCCGCCTCATCATGTCTGGCCGCTTTCACAAAGCGATTTTCGATGCCTTCTGTAACGCTATTAATTTTCGAAAGTGTCCCCGGATCGTCCGTTATAAGACGGTAACGCAAAAGCGGATACAGCTCGGCAAATGTCATCAAATTTGCTGAACTCCCAATGATTTCCCAGTAAACAAACGGAGGAATGTATTTTTTTACCTCGTTAAAGTGTCCTTGTAAAAGCATATTGCGAACAGCAGTTGCGCTTGTGACAGCTGGTCTTGCGGGCGCTAATTCCGCGTAATTTGTTGTGCGCGTTAAAGTTTGAATGTTTAGCGGGCGATTCATTTTTTCATTGGCTAGCGCATAATGGAAGCCAAGGATATTATTTGGCAGTGTCACATCAAGTCGGTCCCCAATTTGTTCATGGAGAGCTTCTGTTAGTGCCGCACCGTAACTTAATGTCTTATCGCTTAATTTTTCTTTTATAAGCGCATCAAATGATTCTTGATTGGCTAGTTTTGCCGCCTCAACAAAGGCTTCGCTATCCCCATTTTCACTTCCAAAAAAAATGGTTTCAGCCTTTAAATCTGCAAGTATTCGCACGGCTTCAGTTGCGAAAATATCAGCTTGCTGCATGACAAACCTAACAGGCAGTTCAAAGACGAGGTCAGCCCCGCCAAGAATCGCCATTTTTGTTCGAGTCCACTTATCAAGCATAGCAGGTTCCCCCCGCTGAACAAAAGAGCCACTCATAACTGCGATAATACAGTCCGCCTTAGTTTGTTTTCTAGCTTTATTCACATGATAGAGATGTCCGTTATGAAATGGATTATATTCAACCACAATTCCCGTAGCACGCATGAAAATCACCTATTCCTTTTTTCTTTTTATTTTAGCACAAATTTGCGTGATGTGGTGCCGTTTCTTTTCCTAAAAAGGATTGACAAACCCGCCTAGAAAAGCTATAATGATTTTTGTTGCGCCCGAGGTGATTAATGATGAAATGGTCTTTAAGTCAACTAAAAAAATATCGCGATGGCGAGTTTGAAATTAATGAAACGATCGACTTAACCGAGTTTTTAAAAGAAAATAATCATGACGTCAGAGAGGCTTCGCCTGTTCACGTTACCGGAACATTCGAAATGAAGCGCGACGAAGTAATTGCTCATTTGACAATTGCTGGCGAGTGGACGTTGCCGTGTGCAAGGACGCTTACAGACGTTTTTTATCCGTATGAAATTAAAGCGGTGGAAACCTTTGTTAAAAATCGTGACCAAGTTCATGATGAATCTTGGCATGTAATGGAACAAGATACGGTAGATTTAGTTCCTGTTGTGAGCGAACTTCTGCTAGTTGAAATTCCCATGCAAGTTTTTAGTGAAGAAGCGGCTGATGTAGACGCACTTCCTAAAGGTCGTGACTGGGAGCTTCAAACAGAAGAAAAATTTGCTTCTGAAAAAGCAAAAAACGAACCGAAAGTGGATCCTCGTCTTGCTGGACTAGCCGACTTTTTTAACGAAAAAGAAGATTAGTTTCAGTAAAGCTGGAATATATCTAAGGGAAACCTTAAGAATAGTTTTAATCTCTAAGGAGGTGTATGGAAATGGCAGTACCTTTTAGAAGAACTTCTAAAACAAAAAAACGCAAACGTCGCACGCATTTCAAATTACAAGTACCTGGTATGAACGAATGTTCAAACTGTGGTGAAATGAAACTTTCTCACCGTGTATGCCCTGAATGTGGTCATTACGATGGTAAAGACGTGGTAAATAGCTAATTCTAACAAGTGAGACGTACACTTGTTCACTAAAAAAACGACAAGATGCCATGGATCTTGTCGTTTTTTTGCATACATAAATAACAAAATAGTGTAAAATATGAGATATAGTGCGTTTTCTATATTAAAAAAGTAGGTGAGAAGATGAAGCCGAGTATTGGAATAATTGGAGCAGGTGCGATGGGGCTGCTTTATGCTGCTCATCTTGCTAAATATGCGCACGTAACACTTTATGTAAGGCGCGAGGAACAGCTGGAAAGTTTGAATAAGAACGGTTTGCATTTTAACGGAGAAACTCTGCCTGTTCAGGCGACCAAGGGCATTTCTTTTGAAAAAATGAAACAGCATGGCATTATTTTAATTGCCGTGAAAAGTTATGAACTTGAACATATTTGGACAGATTTAAATAAAATTCCGTCAGAAATTCCGCTTTTGTTCATTCAAAATGGCATTGCGCACTTGAAATTCATTTTAGACCTCACGGCGACAAATATTTGGGCGGCCACGACGACCTACGGAGCGAAGCGCCTGAATGACTTTTCTGTTGAACAAAAAGGCAAAGGGAAAACAATTTTCGGCGTACTAAAAGGGAGTGTCGCTACAGAAAAATTGAATTTCTTACAACAATTGGCTGATTTTTCCTTCGAATTTTCAAATGACATCAAAAAAGCGATGTACGAGAAACTCCTAATTAATGCAGCAGTGAACCCGCTTACCGCGGTTTTAGGAGCCAAAAATGGCGATTTAATCCAAAACGAAAACTGGCGCGAGTTACTTCACGAAATCGTCGAAGAAGTGAACCGCGCGCTACAAATTGATGATGCCATGCAGAAAGTGGAGCAGGTGTTAATCGCGACAAAAGAAAATCTATCTTCCATGGCAACCGACGTAAAATTGAATCGCCGCACAGAAATCGATAGCATTTTACTTCCCGTGATCCGGTTGTTAGAAGAGGGCAATCACCCCGCAACTCGTCTAGGCACCCTATATAAACTAATAAAAGGAAAGGAGCAACAATATGTTTAATTGGCTAACCGACACGACTTTTGTTTTAATCGTGCTACCCGTAATCGTTTTTTTAATCGTATTTTGGACAGTTCGCTTTTTACTCAAACAACCACGTCGCGAGTTAAAACTCGCAGCCGATTTTACAACTCTTTTCCTTATTATTGCTGTTCACTTATTCATGAAACTGCTATTTAATCATTCTTTCCTACTATACATATTCCTTTTCTTATTCATCATTGGGATCGTTATCATCGCGCTGTTTGCTAAACGTGATGGAGAAATTCATGTTTATCGAACAATTCGTATTTATTGGCGCATTTGCTTCTTTGTTTTCAGCTTGCTTTATATCGCATTGTTCCTTACGGGTCTTGTAATGAGCGTCGTTTACCTACTCGGATAAAGGCACCCAAACTTTAGAAAGGCTGAAATAACCATAAATCATGTCCTCTACGCCGCGAATATGGCTGTCAATGTTATGTGTTTTATCGCCGTAAGCCACATAAAATAAGAAAAAATTTTCCGTAAGCCATGTGTCAAGCGACATGCGGCTTTTTTCTCGCTCTAAAAAAGTCTCACCAAACTTCATATCTTCCAAAAAAGGAGCTACAGTAGCTAAGATTTTTTCACTTAAAAACCTTTTTGGGAATAAATGAGGGTTAGTGAAGAACTCCATGTAGCCAAGTTCCATATCAGCGCCTGGTTCATCCTCCAGCCAAATAAAATCTAATTTTTGAAAACTTGTGTCATAATAATCAGTCGCCAAATTGATGGGCACCCATTCCATTTGAAGGCCAAACGCCAAAGCCTGTTGCCTGAAAATTTCAGCGTTTTGTTTAATAATGGGGCGGTCAAAAATCCCTAAATAAATGATGCGCCCGTCATAACCCGACTTTTCTAGCAAAGAGGGAATTTGTTTTGCGTCTTTCCGAATACCAGGATTCCTTCCCGATTTAAAATAACTCGCCGCCTGCCGCTCTTTAGAAACTCCAATTAATTGTCCATCAAACAAATGATAAATCGCTTCGCGAAACGCTTTATTTTGAATAAGCGAATCTTGTTTTTGGAAATTAAAACAAACCGCCGAAACACCAGAAGACTGACTAGCCGTTTTAACGTAATGCTCATCCGATTTTTCCAAACCATAGGAAAAGCGCACATCATTTAATTTTTCAGCACCTTCAATATACCAAAACTCAATTTTATCTAGCAAAGCCCGCGGCATGAAATAGCCATCAAACGCTTCCAACGTAATTTTATTCCCAGAACGTTCGCTCAGGCGAAAAGGCCCTGTCGAAATCCATTTCATTTCATCAAAAATCGTATTTTTAGGCAAAATGGGAACATTAATAGACGTTAAATAACGAATAAAGAAAGGATCTGGCTTAACCAAATGAATCCGCAAAATGTAAGTAGAAACAAGCTCAATATGCCGGATATCCTTCAAAAAATGTGCCACTACAGAATCCGCCTCCTTTGCGCGGTAAAGCGAATAGGTGACATCTTCACTAGTTAAATAACGTCCATTATGAAAAGACACCCCTTTACGTAAATAAAAAGTCCAGCTTGTTTTAGTCGCGTTAGAAGAAAAATGGTGCGCAAGCCACGGTTCGATTTTTTGTGTTTCTCGATTAAAGATGACCAATGTGTCGCTTAAATGTTTCAGCAGGAAAGACTCAATGGAAGTGGACACCCGTTTAGGCTCTAATGTACTAATCTTGCGTCGCATCATCATTCGGAGAACGTCCGTATTCCCCTCGTGAAGTTGCGTATTAAATAATTGGCGAAACTCTTCTGTTATAAAGGAAAGAATATGAGGCGGCAAATCACTTTCTAGAAAAGTTGCAATGCAAGAAAGTCGTTCTTCTTTTGTTTTTCCTCCCAAAAAAGAGGTGATATCTTCTAAAAAAGATTGTGTGAAAGTTATGGAAGATAAATGCCCACGACCGCGGCCGGGAGAATAATAAAGTAGATTTTGAGTGGCGTAAGCTTGGATTTTTCGTTTCGCATTTTTGGGCGAGCAGTACCAAAGATTGGCGATTTCAGCCAGTTTGAAAGAACAGCTATGATTTTCTAAATAAGTCCGCAATTTAAAATAGTCAAAATCCATATTAAAAACCTCCACCTGTTAAAAGGGGACAAAAAAATTAATTAACGTCCCTTTTTATAAATTTATTTCTACTTTATAATAACAGAAGTAACGTATCAAAAGAAATTTTAGACGGAGGGGATATTCATGTTTCGTGCGCTTCACCCAAATATTCGCATGCGAATTGTGATTAACTTTTTTAGTAAAATTATTGCTTCCATGATTTTCCCTTTTTTGGCCATTTACTTTACAGCGCATTTTAATCCTTCTGTAGCGGGCATTTTATTAATGCTTAACATTGCGATCCCGTTTGTAGTAGGCCTTTATGGTGGCCATTTAGCAGATGTACTGGGGCGCAGAAAACTAATGGTGACCGGAGAAGTGCTAAAAATGATTAGCTATCTGGGGCTAGTTTTGGTGAATTCCGCACTATTTAGCTCTCCATTACTCACATTTGTATTTTTATTGCTCATCGGAATTGCACAAGGAATCATTAATCCTGCAGCAGATGCAATGCTAATCGATGTCAGCACACCAGAATCCAGAAGTTTTATGTATTCCATTAGCTACTGGGCAAATAATCTGTCTTCTATGATTGGAATTATTATAGGTGGTTGGCTCTTTACAACACATTTTTTCGAACTTTTAATTGCGCTCTTTCTTATGTCGATACTAACAACGTGGTTAACGTTCCATTTTATTACAGAAACGCATGAGCAAGACTCAAGTAAAAGTTCAGGGACTGGCATAAAAGAAGTTTTTAACGCCTATTCCGACGTCGTTCGCGATAAAAGCTTTGTTTTGTTCACGATTTCTGGGATTTTTATCATGACAATTGAGTTTCAGCGTAACAATTTCATTTCTGTACGTCTTGCAGATGAATTTCAAAACCTTACGCTGCAAATGGGGCAGCTTTTGGCAATCCCAATTGATGGCGTGCGAATTTTAAGCTTGCTCACGGCGCTAAATACGTTGTGCATCGTATTGTTCACAGCGCCAGTCGCCAAGTGGCTAATACATCGCAAAAATGAACCGGTCATGTATGTTGGCTTTCTTCTATTCGCAGTAGGCTTTTCTTTTTCAGCCTTTTTATCAAACATGTGGTTGTTATTTTTCGCAACGCTTTTACTTTCTTTAGGGGAATTGCTCTATGTACCAACACGCCAAACCATTTTAGCAGCGATTATCAACGACAATAAACGAGGCGCTTATATGGCTTTTAATGGGATTATCTTTCAAGTCGGAAAACTATTTGGCGCCGCCAGTTTATTATTCGCTCCTTTAATAGGAAAATATGGAATGGGCGTTTTCATCATTGTTTGCGGCGCCTTGGCATGTATCTTCGGGCGTCTTGCACTCAGAAAAAAACAAGTTCTTCTTGCCGAAAATGAATCAGCTTCTCTTGAAAGTGGGGATTAGTGGTTTTGTCCCCCACTTTCCCACCACTTTATAATCTTATGCGGAAATGGCTTTGTAACAATGATTTATCATCTCTTTTAAATGAAGAGATGAATTTTTTTTGTCTTTTTTTAGGTTTTGGGTGGTACAAAGTGGGGAGATGTGGTAAAGTTGTACGTAAGAAAGTGGGGGAAGTCTAATGTTCATGGGAGAATATCAACACAACATTGATATAAAGGGCCGTTTGATCGTGCCAGCGAAGTTCCGTGAACTACTCGGGGACAATTTTGTCATTACGCGCGGGCTAGATAAGTGCTTATTTGCCTATCCGCAAAATGAATGGTCAAAACTCGAGGAAAAACTTCAGACGCTTCCACTGACTAAAAAAGATGCTCGTTCTTTTACGCGTTTCTTCTTTTCAGGTGCTTCTGAGTGTGAGTTAGATAAACAAGGAAGAATTAATATTCCGCAAAATCTAGTCGGTTATGCGGGGCTTGAAAAAGAAACCGTTATTATCGGAGTTTCAAATCGTATTGAAATTTGGAGTAAGTCGGAATGGGATGCTGTTTTTGAGGAATCAGAAGAATCCTTCTCCGAAATTGCAGAAAATATGATTGGATTCGATATTTAAAGGGGGGCTACGATGTTTAAGCATGAAACGGTCTTACTACATGAAACTGTAGACATGTTAAATATAAAAAAAGATGGCATTTATGTGGATTGCACGCTAGGCGGTGCAGGTCATTCCGCATACTTGCTAAGCAAACTGGGAAAGCAAGGGCGTTTAGTGGCTTTTGACCAAGATGTTACGGCAATCGAAAACGCGAAAGTGAAATTACAAGATGAGCGAGTGCTCTTTATTAAATCTAATTTTCGTTTTATTAAAGAAGCGCTGTTAGAAAATGGCATTTCAAAGGTGGACGGTATTTTATATGATTTAGGTGTTTCATCACCGCAGCTTGACGTTCGTGAACGAGGTTTTAGCTATCATCAAGATGCTCCGCTAGATATGCGCATGGATCAATCACAAGAACTTACAGCGCAAATTGTTGTTAATGAATGGGCGTACGAAGATTTGGTGCGAATATTCTTTCGCTACGGGGAAGAAAAATTTTCAAAACAAATCGCACGTGAGATTGAGCGTCGTAGGGAAATGAAGAAGATTGAAACGACACAAGAGCTCGTTGATATTATTAAAGAAGCGATTCCAGCGCCGGCAAGACGCAAAGGGGGACACCCTGGTAAGCGAACTTTTCAGGCGATTCGAATTGCGGTGAACGATGAACTTGGTGCTGTCGAGGATTCATTACACGATGCGCTTACGCTTTTAAAACCGGGCGGTCGAATTAGTGTGATTACGTTTCATTCTTTAGAGGACCGCATCACGAAGCACATTTTCCAAGAAGTGACGAAGGGGCCGGAAATACCGAAAGGACTTCCTGTTATTCCGAAAGAATTTGAGCCTGACTTTAAGCTTGTGTCACGAAAACCCATTTTACCTAGTGAAGAAGAAGTTGAAGCAAATAATCGGGCGCGTTCAGCAAAACTGCGCGTTATTGAAAAAATTGAGAAATGAGTAGGAGTTGAAAAATGTGAGTAATTTTGCCTACAAATCCAATCTGGAGCCTAAGCGAATACATAAGGAAGTAGAACAACCGAAAAAAGCAATTTTAAAGCGTGGACAAGTGACACTCTTTGAAAAACTAATTGTACTCATGGCGATTGTGGCTATGGCGATTTTTGCATTTTCTATCATCAGCGTTCAAACTTCTATTTATACCGTTAATAAGGATATTGAAGCAAGCGAAGAAAAATTAGCAACTCAGCAAAAAACGAATGATGATTTAAAAGTGCAAGTAAACGATTTAGGTCGGTATGAACGCATCTTGAAAATGGCGAAAGAAAAAGGCTTAAGTTTAAACGGAGATAATGTAAAGGTAGTGGACGGTAAATGAAACGGCGCAGAGGAAATATGAGGAGGGGCGCACTGGTACTTTTTGTCTTTTTCGCGACGCTCTTCCTTATTCTTACTGGCCGTTTTCTTTATTTGCAAATTACCGGTGAGGCAAACGGCGAACCATTAGCCGCTGAAGCCGCAAAACAACATTTGAAAACGGAAAAGATAGAAGCGAAACGTGGTTCTATCTTAGACCAAAAAGGCGAAGTGATTGCAGAAGATACATCGACGTATACGCTTGCGGCTGTCGTGTCGGATAAGTTTTCCAAAACATCAAAAAATCCTACATATGTCGTCGATAAAGAGCAAACAGCGGAAACACTTGCGAAATACATTGCTATGTCTAAAGCAGAAATTTTAGAACGTTTAAATACGGAAGATGTTTACCAAGTTGAATTTGGAAAAGCTGGAAAAAATATATCCGTCGAAACGAAAAATAAAATTGAAGCGGAGAATTTACCAGGACTTGAATTTACACGTCAAGCTGCCCGGTTTTATCCAAATGGCACCTTTGCTTCGCAGCTAGTGGGCTTTGCGCAACAAACCGAAGGCGAAACAGGTGAATCCACACTTGTTGGAAAAATGGGACTCGAGAAAAGCTACAATTCCATATTAACGGGTAAAGATGGCGAAATTAATTATAGTACAGATAAACTCGGTTACATTTTACCTAATTCAAAGAAAAACGTAAAAGAAGCAGAAGATGGAAGCGATATTACGCTGACTATTGATAAAAAGATTCAAACATTCTTAGAAGATACGATGACAACAGTTAATGCGAAATATAAACCTAAAAATATGATGGCAGTTGTCATGAATCCCAAAACAGGTGAAATTTTAGCGATGAGTCAACGCCCATCATTCAATCCGTCAACTAAAGAAGGTTTAAGTACAGAAAATGCGGGTGTGTGGCAAGATTTGCCAGTCGAATATGCTTATGAGCCAGGTTCTGTTATGAAAATTTTCTCATTAGCCTCAGCAATTGATACAGGTGTTTATAATCCAAATGCCTACTATAAATCCGGTATTTACCGCGTCGGCGATATTCCGATTCATGACCATAACGGCGGTGCCGGCTGGGGGACAATCACATATCGCGAAGGCGTTGAACGCTCTAGTAATGTGGCGTTTGCTACTCTTTTGAATAAAATGGGGACGGATACGTTTGAAGAATATTTGACGAAGTTCGGCTTTGGCCAAAAAACCGGAATCCAGCTCCCAAATGAAGCAAGCGGGAAAATCCTCTACAACTATCCAGTTGAAAAAGTAACAACTGTTTTCGGTCAAGGGACAACCGTATCCATGATGCAAATGCTTCAAGGAGCTTCAGCAATTGCAAGTGATGGGAAAATGAAGCAGCCTTATATTGTTTCAAAAATTACCAATCCAAATACAAATGAAGTAACCGAAACGAAAACGAAAGTATCAGGAACACCAATTAGTGAGGCAACTGCTAAGAAAACACGTGAAGAATTGCAGCAAGTTGTTAGCGGAGAACACGGAACTGGTAAATTATATGCGATTCCAGGCTACTCGGTTGCCGGTAAAACGGGAACCTCTCAAATTGCTGACCCGAAAACGGGCAAATACATGACGGGAAGCGATAATTATATTTTCTCTTTCATGGGAATGGCACCAGCAGACGATCCAGAATTGGTGATGTATGTTACGATGCAACAGCCGCAATTGGAGGGCAGCGAAACTGGTGGTGAGGCCGTTTCAGAAGTGTTTAATCCGGTTATGAAAAACAGTTTGCAATATATGAACATTAAGCCAGCGAAAGAAGCGAAGATGGAAAAAGTTTCAGTTCCAAATTATGCTGGACAATCGGTTGAAGACGCTAAGGCCGCTATTACGAAAAGCAAATTGGTTCCTGTTGTTGTCGGAAATGGTTCAAAAGTAGTTCAACAAATCCCGCAACAGGCAAATAAAGTGATGGAAGGCGAGAGAATTGTCATCATGACAGATGGCGATATGACGATGCCAGACATGACAAATTGGTCGCGCGATGATGCTCAAAAAGTTTCCGAAATAACAGGTATCCCGTTCACCTATACTGGAAGCGGATATGTAGCGAAGCAAAGCGTTTCAGCAGGTTCTATTTTAAATGAAAATTCGAAAGTGACCTTAACGATGAAAGCACCAAATGAAATTTATGCCTTTAATCAAAACCGTGATCAGACGAATCAAGATCAATTGAAGCAGGATACGAACATTCAAGAAAATGCGGGTGTTGGGGACTTGCTTACAAGATAAATGAAGACGTGTCTTAGACAAATAAGCCATTTTTGTCTGAGACATGTACTCATTTTACCCTATGGAAATGCTTCTTGCTTTTTGCTAAGATAGAGAAGGATATTTTTTCTCTTAGCAAAGTGCGGGAAAATGTCGCTAAAGGAGATGGACATTTTGAAGTTAAAAGAGTTGCTCAGTATATTGCCGCTTTATGAGTCGAAGGCGGATTTAAATATGGAAATCACCAAAATTGCACAAGATAGTCGCGAAGTCGAAGCAGGCACGCTTTTTATTTGTATTGATGGCGAAGTTGTAGACGGACACCAATTTGCGCAAGTTGCGGAACAAAACGGGGCGGTAGCCATTATTGCTGAAAAGCCAGTAGACGTTTCGATTCCGGTTGTCCTTATTCGGGATACAAAACGTGGAATGGCGCTTCTTGCGGATTGTTTTTATGGTTCTCCGAGTCAAAAGATGCGTCTCATTGGCATCACTGGCACAAATGGCAAGACAACTGTAAGTCATTTGGTGGAGCAGGTTTTGCGCGATTCAGGCGAAACAACGGGATTAATTGGTACGATGTACATGCGCATTGCGAATCAAACAGTTGAAACGAAAAATACAACGCCAGATAGTCTGACTTTACAGCGTGTTTTTTCCGAGATGAAAAGAAGAGACGTCTCATCTGCGGTCATGGAAGTATCCAGTCACGCGCTTGTGCAAGGACGTGTTTACGGCACGGATTATGATGTTGCGGTCTTTACGAATTTATCGCAAGACCATTTAGATTATCACAAAACAATGGAAGAATATGCCTATGCGAAAAGTCTTCTTTTTGCGCAACTGGGCAATCGTTACTCGAAAAGTCATCCGAAAATGGCGGTTTTAAATGTGGATGATGCGGTTTTTGACACGATGAAAACCGCAACAGCTGCACATGTAATTACATATGGTATTGATAAAACGGCAGATTTCCAAGCACAAAATATTGAAATTACGAGTCAAGGTTCCACTTTCGAATTGTTTTCTCCAGAAGGACGCGAAAAGGTTCACATTCAAATGATTGGTAAATTTAGTATTTATAATGTGTTAGCGGCCATCGCAACTTGTTATATTAGCGGAATTCCGCTGCAACAAATTATGAAAACAATTTGTACGATAAAAGGTGTTGCCGGTCGTTTTGAGTTAGTCCATGCCGGACAAGATTTCCCAGTCATTGTTGATTACGCACACACACCAGACGGACTTTTGAACGTGTTACAAACCGTTTCTGAATTTGCCAAAAAACGCATTTTTGTTGTAGTCGGTTGTGGGGGAGATCGCGATAAAGGCAAGCGTCCTAAAATGGCGAAAATCGCGGCAGAATATGCAACCAATCCTGTTTTTACATCAGATAATCCACGTACGGAAGAGCCAATGTCGATTATTTCGGACATGCTAAAAGGCGTGGAAGGCCAGTCTTATGAGGTGCGTGTGAATCGCCAAGAAGCCATTGAATATGCTATAAACGAAGCAGAACCCGGTGATGTGATTTTAATTGCGGGAAAAGGGCATGAAGATTATCAAATCATCGGTACAGAAAAACATGATTTTGATGACCGCGTTGTCGCTAGAGAAGCTATTGAAAAAAAACAAAAACTTTAATACAATAGTAACAGTTTAGAGTGGAAAAAAAGATTGGAGAGAAAAAATTGTGTCTTTATACTTTTTAATTACAGCATTAGCGGTTGCTTTTATTATAACAGTAGCCTTCGTACCAATATTTATCCCATTTTTAGTGAAGCTAAAATTTGGTCAAAGCATTCGTGAGGAAGGCCCGAAACTGCATGCGCAAAAATCCGGGACTCCAACGATGGGCGCGATAGTCTTTTTAACGGCTATTGTAATTAGCTATGTGCTTCTATCTGTTATAAGTGGAGATTTTACATCTGCAACATGGCTGATTTTGATAGTGACGCTACTGTTCGGGGCACTAGGATTTCTCGATGATTATATTAAAGTAGTGCAAAAACGTAATCTTGGCTTAACATCTAAACAAAAGTTTTTTGGTCAAGTAGCTATCTCGCTGCTCTTTTATATCATTTACCATTTGAGCGGTTACCCAGACACATTAACGATTCCCTTTACAAGCACAGAAATTAATATTGGCTGGTTTTTCCTGCTGTTTGTTTTGTTCTGGCTCGTGGGCTTTTCAAACGCGGTCAACTTAACAGATGGTTTAGACGGGCTCGTTTCAGGACTTTCAAGCATCGCGTTTCTCGCGTTCGGGATTATCGCGATTTACGAAAACCAAATGGAAGTAGCGCTTTTCTGTTTTGCTGTTGTTGGCGGCATGTTAGGTTTTCTTCTTTTTAATAAAAACCCAGCGAAAATATTTATGGGTGATACAGGTTCCCTTGCGCTAGGCGGGGCACTTGCAGCCGTCTCGATTCTCTTAAAACACGAATGGTTGCTCCTTTTAATCGGTGTCGTCTTCGTCATCGAAACCGCGTCTGTCATGTTACAAGTCGCCTATTTTAAAGCGACAGGCGGAAAACGAATTTTTAAAATGACGCCAATTCATCATCATTTTGAGCTTGTTGGCTGGCGCGAATGGCGCGTTGTTTTAACTTTTTGGGCAGTAGGACTTGTAGCGGGCATTTTAGCCGTACTACTTGTTATTATATAGGCCGCAATTTGCGGCATAAGGCGTCTCTAAACGGTTTTAAAAACCAGTTTTAGTTGGCGCTTTCGGTCGTTTCTAAGCATTTAAAAAACGGGGGAAATTTTTATGAAAAATATTAGTCAATACCATCACAAAAAAGTACTTGTGCTTGGTTTAGCCAGAAGTGGTGTTAGTGCAGCAAGTTTACTTCATAAATTGGGCGCATTCGTAACAGTCAACGACAAACTACCTTTTAGTGAGAACCCAGAAGCACAAGGTTTACTTGAACAAGGAATCAAAGTCATTTGCGGCAGCCACCCAACAGAATTACTTGATGAAGGCTTTGAACTGGTTGTGAAAAATCCAGGCATTCCATATAATAACCCGATGATTGCAAAAGCAGAACGCTTGAAATTGCCTATCTTAACAGAAGTTGAACTTGCTTACCAAATTTCAGATGCGCCTATCATTGGCATTACGGGAACGAATGGTAAAACAACGACAACGACCATTATTCATCACATGTTAAATGAAATGGAAAAAAACAAGTCGCTTCTTGCAGGGAATATCGGTTTCCCCGCGTCAGAAGTGGCAGAAAAAGCAACAAGTGACCAATACATTACGATGGAACTTTCCTCTTTCCAATTGATGGGAATTGATACATTCCGTCCGCAAATTTCAGTGATTACAAACATTTATGAAGCCCATCTTGATTATCATCATACGCGTGAGGAATATGTGGCTGCCAAGTGGAAAATCCAAAAAAATCAAACCGCAGATGATTATTTAGTCATCAATTGGGACCAGGAAGAACTTATCCACTTGACGAAAAAAACGGCGGCTAAGATCATCCCGTTTTCAACCACCCAAAGGCTTTCAGAAGGGGCTTATGTGCAGAACGGCATGTTGATGTTTGGCGAGGAAGAAATTGGGAAACGCGATGATATTTTACTTCCGGGCGAACATAATTTGGAAAATATTCTCGCTTCTATTGCGGTAGCGAAGACGATTGGCGTACAGAATGAAGCCCTCATGCATGTGCTTGAAACCTTTAAAGGTGTGGAGCACCGGACGCAGTTTGTCACTGAGCTACTCGGCAGAAAATTTTATAATGATTCAAAAGCAACGAACATTCTTGCAACTCAAAGCGCGCTTAAAGGGTTTAAACAGCCTGTGATATTGCTTGCCGGCGGACTTGATCGCGGCAATGAATTTGATGAATTAAAACCATTTTTAAGAAATGTTAAAGCCGTTGTTGTCTTTGGCGAAACAGCAAATAAAATGGCACGCATTGCAAAAGAAGTCGAGATTGATGTCCACTACGTGAAAAATGTTGAGGACGCCGTTCCAGTTGCCTTCAAGGTTTCAAGACCCGGCGACGTCATTTTGCTTTCGCCAGCCTGTGCAAGTTGGGACCAGTACCGCACGTTTGAAGTGCGTGGCAACGCCTATATGAATGCTATTCAAGAATTGACAGATGAGGTGGAACAATGAGAATCGTATTAAGCGGAGGCGGTACGGGTGGCCATGTTTATCCGGCGCTTGCTTTCCTAAGAGAATGTAAAAAAGAATATCCAGACGCCGAATTTCTATACATTGGTACAGAAAAGGGGCTGGAATCTGATATTGTGAAGCATGCAGACATTCCGTTTGAAGCTATTGAAATCACTGGTTTTAAACGCTCGCTTTCTTTTGAAAATATCAAAACGATAACACGCTTTCTAAAGGGCGTTACGCGCTCAAAGGAAATTTTGCGTGATTTTAAACCAGATTGTGTAATTGGTACGGGTGGTTATGTTTGCGGACCTGTCGTGTATGCGGCAGCAAAGTTAGGCATTCCAACTGTCATACATGAGCAAAATAGTGTCGCGGGTCTGACGAATAAGTTTTTAAGTCGGTATGCGGATAAAGTGGCAATCTGTTTTGAAGAAGTGAGCGATTCTTTTGCTTCTGAAAAAATTGTTTTCACCGGAAATCCGCGCGCCTCAGAAGTCATCCGCACAGAAGATGCCGCTGTTCTTTCGGCATACGGCTTAGATTCTGCCAAACAAACTGTGCTTGCATTTGGCGGAAGTAGGGGAGCGAAAGCAATTAATGAGGCAGTCGAGCAAATTTTACCCGCGTGGTGTGAAAAAGATTACCAGCTCCTTTATGTGACTGGTGAAGTGCACTACGAAAAAATAAAAGATAAGCTAGCCGCAATGGATTTACCAAATACCATTAGCGTGCAACCCTTTATCTATGATATGCCCGCTGTTTTAAACTCTGTGAATCTCGTCATCTCAAGAGCCGGCGCGACGACGCTTGCCGAGCTGACAGCATTAGGCCTGCCAAGTATTCTAATCCCGAGCCCTTACGTGACGGCGAATCACCAAGAGAATAACGCTCGTTCTTTAGAAAGAAATGGCGCCAGTATCGTCATTACGCAAGAAGAATTAACCCAAGCTAATTTAATGGAAAAAGTCGATGCGATTATGGTAGATGAAACCAAGTTAAACAAAATGGCTTACGCCGCTAAAGAGCTCGGAGTACCTGACGCAGCAGAACGTCTTGTTGATGTGGTTGTGCAACTAATTAAATAAAAAAGGGATGAAAACAATAGAAAGGAGATGCGAATATGACGGACAACAAAAAAATTATCTCAATCGAAAATAAAATTCCTGAACTAAAACGTTATCGCAAGAAGAAACTTATTCGTCATCTCGCTATATTGGTAGGCTTCTTTGCCGTTTTAATCCTGATTACCCTTTATTTTCTATCCCCTTTCAGCAAGGTTGATCAAATCTATGTTTCAGGAAATCGCCAATTGACCGAGAATGAAATCAGACAAGCAAGTGGCGTTGACTCAAGCGATTTTGTGATTGCTGTTAACAATAGCAAAGTGGAAAAGCAACTTGAGAAGCAAGAACTCATTAAAAAGGCAGTTGTTGAAAAAGATGGACTGCGCAACTTAAAATTAAAAATTACCGAATATAAAACGGTAGGCTATATGGAAAAAGACGGCATGTACTACGATATTTTAGAAAATGGCAAAATTCTAAATGATAATGCCCAAAAATTTCCAATTGGAAACCGCGCTTTATATGTCGGCTTTAAAAATGGAACGGTACTAAAAGACATGGTCGAGCAAATGAATCAATTGCCAGAAGAAGTCATACGAGCCATTTCAGAAGTCCATTTAGACCCTAAAAAAAGCGATGCCGAACATATTGTGCTTTACATGAATGATGGCAATCAAGTTTCCGCAACAATCCCTACTTTTGCAGAAAAAATGAGTTATTATCCGTCTATTGTAGCCCAGCTTCAAGAAGGACAAAAAGGTGTCATTAATTTAGAAGTAGGCGCCTATTTTGAAAGTTACTATAAACAAAATGAAGCGAAAAAGTCAGAAGAACAGAAAAAAGATTAGAATTAAGGCTTGATTACGAGCGTTTGTTCGCGTTTTTTGAGTTTTGAAAAAATAAATTCAAAAAAATAGTCAAAAATTGTTCTTTGTGCTTTAATTACATGTTTTGTTAGTGTAGACTGTAAATAAGTGAACTCGAAGCTAACAATAGAAAACAGGATAGAGAAAACAACCCCGTTTTGGGAAAATATATGAATGAATAAAAGGAGGTGCCGATAAATGGGAGAAAGTGAAATTTATGTGAGCCTTGACATTGGTTCATCCAAAATCAAGGTCATTATTGCCGAAATGGCAAACGAACGTCTTAACATTATTGGTGTTGGAGATGTTCCTGCACAGGGAATTAAAAAAGGTATTATTATTGATATCGATAAAGCCGTTGAATCTATAAAAAAAGCAATTAGTCAAGCTGAACGCATGGTTGGCGTTGAAATTTCGCAAGTCATTGTTGGCATTGTCGCGAGTCAAGTAGCGCTTTTAGAAGCGCGTGGCATTGTTGCTGTAAGCAGTGACAAGCCTGAAATTACTGTTGAAGACGTATGGAATGTGATGGATGCAGCGCAAGTGATACCGCTTACTGCTGAAAGAGAAATCATTAGCTTAATTCCAGAACAATTCGTTGTAGATGGTTTTGATGGCATTACAGATCCCCGCGGCATGAGTGGTGTTCGACTTGAAATGGAAGGAACACTTGTAACAGGCTCAAAAACAATTTTACATAATACACTGAGATGTGTGGAGCGAGCAGGACTTGAAATTACAGAAATCGTCTTGCAACCTTTAGCAGAAGCAGCAATTTCATTATCGGAAGACGATTTGGAGTTTGGCACAACATTAATTAATGTCGGTGCCGGCACAACGACTGTCAGCGTCTTTGAACATGGCAAATTAGTTTATACGTTTGTCATTCCAGTTGGCGGAGATAATGTCACAAAAGACCTTTCTCTTGGTCTAAATACTTCTACGACAAATGCGGAGAAGGTTAAATTAGAGCACGGTTACGCTTTTTATGACGAAGCTTCAGCGGACGAAATTTTTGCGATTGATGTGATTGGTTCTGACCAGAAGCAACATTTCACGCAAGTTGAAATCGCCGACATCATCGAGGCTCGCATGGAAGAAATTTTCCTACTCGCACTAGACGGCTTAAAACAAGCTGGTTTCACCCAATTGCCGGGCGGATTTGTCTTAACTGGCGGCGGCTCTGGCATACCTGGCTCCCTCGAACTAGCGGCTAAAACACTAGGTGGGCACGTTAGACTCGCGATGCCAGATTATATCGGTGTACGCGATCCTGCTTATACGACAGCGGTCGGTTTAATCCAGTATGCTTATAACTTAGCTGAGTTTGATGGCCGAGATTTAAGCAGCGATACAGAGGAGCAAGTAGAGGAAAAAACGCAAGCAAGAGCTACGAAACAGCCGAAGCGAAAGAAAACAGAAGATGAAAAGGTAACAACGAAAATGAAAAACTTTTTTGGAGCCTTTTTCGAATAAAATATATCGGAAATCGTGAAACTAGGAGGCAAAAATATGTTAGAGTTTGATACAAATTCTGAGAGCTTGGCGACGATTAAAGTCATTGGTGTCGGTGGTGGCGGAAATAACGCTGTTAACCGCATGATTGAACACGGTGTTCAAGGTGTTGAATTTATTGCTGTGAATACTGACGCTCAAGCGCTTAACTTAGCAAAATCAGAAATTAAATTACAAATTGGCACAAAGCTAACGCGTGGACTAGGAGCCGGAGCTGTTCCTGACATCGGGAAAAAAGCTGCGGAAGAAAGTCGCGAAATGATTGAAGAAGCATTAAAAGGCTCGGATATGGTTTTCGTCACTGCTGGAATGGGCGGCGGGACAGGAACAGGAGCAGCCCCTGTTATTGCACAAATTGCAAAAGAAATGGGCGCTCTTACTGTCGGTGTTGTGACTCGTCCGTTTGGCTTTGAAGGACCAAAACGTTCGAAGCAAGCTGTAGCTGGAACTGAAGCGATGAAAGAAGCGGTAGACACACTTATCGTTATCCCAAATGATCGCCTCTTGCAGATTGTAGATAAAAACACCCCAATGCTTGAAGCTTTCCGTGAAGCTGATAATGTTTTACGACAAGGCGTTCAAGGTATTTCGGATTTAATTGCTGTCCCAGGGCTAATCAATTTAGACTTCGCTGACGTAAAAACCATCATGACAAACCGCGGATCTGCCCTCATGGGAATTGGTATCGCGACAGGTGAAAATCGTGCCGCAGACGCCGCTAAAAAAGCAATTTCATCTCCACTTCTTGAAACATCAATTGATGGAGCAAAAGGTGTGCTAATGAATATCACAGGTGGCTCAAACTTAAGCTTGTATGAAGTTCAAGAAGCAGCTGAAATTGTATCAAGCGCATCTGATCCAGAAGTCAATATGATTTTTGGTTCAGTCATCAATGATGAATTAAAAGATGAACTTATTGTGACTGTAATTGCGACAGGGTTTGATGAAGCGAAACAAGCGGAGATGAAAAACCGTCGTCCAGCTGCCGGGCAACAAATTCAAGTAAATCGTCCAAACTATGCAGCCAATGAAACACAAGAAGTGAAGCATGAGGAACCGCAAGTTGCGGAACCTAAACAAGCTGTGGAAACGAATAACGGCGATGTTGATGTGCCAGCCTTCATTCGCAATCGAAATCGCAGAAGCTAATTTCGTTTAAACCGCGGATAAAGTGGGAATCCACATAAAAAGGTGTAGGTAATCATGACGAAAAAAGACAATCTTAGTCACATTGAATCAAATATTGAAGCAGCCTGCCAAAAAGTTGGACGTACTAATGATGTCCATCTGGTGGCAGTCACGAAAACAATCGATGTGGCTGGAATACGAGAGCTATACGAGTTAGGTTTACGGAATTTTGGTGAAAACCGGGCGGACGTTTTTTTAGAAAAATTTGAAGCCTTACAGGATTTGCCCGATATTGTCTGGCATTTCATCGGTTCCTTGCAAACGCGAAAAGTGCGTGACATAGTGGATAAAGTGGACATCATTCATTCTGTAGACCGCCCTAGTTTAGCAAAAGAAATTGAAAAACGTACAACAAAATCATCACCTTGCTTCTTGCAAATTAATATTTCTGGTGAAGAAGCAAAACATGGCTTTACTAGGGAAGCAGCTGTTCGTTTCTTGAAAGAGACGGATTTTAAGAATATTGAAATTATTGGTTTAATGACTATGGCACCACTTACGGAAGATGTGAGTGAGTTACATCAAGTATTTCACGAATTAAAGCAGTTGCAACTAGACATTCAAAAGCTCGGTTTAAACCGTGTACCATGTAAGGAACTATCGATGGGAATGACGAATGACTACATGATTGCGATAGAAGAAGGTGCTACACATATTCGAGTAGGTAGAGCTTTGGTGAACGACTAATTACGGAGGTGCAAAAAATCATGGGACTTTCAAACAAATTTAAATCTTTTTTCTTTTTAGATGAAGATGGAGAAGAATACTACGAAGAACCAACATCAAAAAAAGTACAGGAGCCTGAACCAATGGTACAAAAAAAAGCAGCTAAGAATAAATTCCGAGCAGTGGAAGAATCTGAAAACAACAAGGTGGTAAGTATGCAAGGCGCGCAATTTTCTAGTCAAGTAGTGTTAGCTGAACCTCGTGTTTATGCAGAAGCACAAGAACTTTCGGATTACTTAAAAGAATATAAAACACTAGTTGTAAACTTACAACGAATTAGCCACGATCAGGCGATTCGGATTGTAGACTTTTTAAGTGGGACTGTATATGCTCTTGGCGGAGATATTCAGCGCATTGGAAATAATATTTTCTTATGTACACCTGAAAATGTGGACGTAGATGGATCTATTTCCGAAATGTTAGAAGAACAAGACTTCATGTAAGTAACTAGAGAGGTGGACTCTTTTTGGAACTGTTTTTATATCAAGTTGTGCAAGTAATCTTGTTTATCATTCGCTATTTGCCAACTTTAATGTTTGTTTACTTTTTGATGAGCTGGTTCCCAGGAGCGCGTGAATCTAAAATCGGACGTTTTCTAGGAAAAATCTTTGAACCAATCTTAGAACCGTTTAGAAGGATTATACCGCCAATTGGTATTTTTGACATCTCATCACTTGTTGCCTTTATTGCATTCCAATTTGCAATGTCGGTGTTAACAAATTTAATTTATAAATATGTATTACCATTGTTATTTTAAAGCTATGCTTAGGCATGGCTTTTTTTGTTCGTTATAAATCCATGGTATAATGAAATGTATATGCGTTTAAAAAAGAGGAGAGAGTACGAATGGAAGGGATTTATCAACATTTTCGCGGGGAAGAACATGCTTTTATTGACCAAATATTAGAAATTACGATGCAAGTAACAGATGAATATACGCCGAAACTAACCGATTTTTTAGATCCACGACAACGTTTTATCGTACAAACGATAGTGGGCAGTTATGAAAATATTGAAGTGAAGTTTTTCGGCGGAACGCCTGTTACAGAACGGAAAAGAGCACTCATCTATCCAGATTATTACACACCAACAATAGATGATTTTAACATCGCGCTTTTCCATATTCGCTACCCAGTAAAATTCACGACGCTTTCGCATCAAAAGATTTTAGGAACACTTATGTCACTCGGAATAAAAAGGGAGATTTTTGGTGACATAGTCAATTTAGAAGAGGAATGGCAATTTTTTGTAGATTCAGAAATGGAAAATTATGTTTCAAGTCAACTTGATAAAATCGGGAAAGTCAATATTACGCTTGAAAAGCTACCGCTTGATGCGGCGTTACAAATTGAACCAGTCTGGGAAGAAACAATGATTACAGCTCCAAGTCTTCGTTTAGATAGTGTGGTAGCTAATGCCCTACATTTATCACGGCAAAAAGCCAAACAAATGATTCAAGCAGGACTTGTTAAAGTGAATTGGAAAGTTGTGGAGAATCCAGATTTTGATTGTGAGGAAGCAGACATCTTATCCGTCCGCGGATACGGTCGAATTAAACTTTTGTATATACATGGACGAACAAGAAAAGATAAAATTCGCATGGATATCGGTTTTTTGAAATAAAAATTAAAGAGGTGTGCCAATGAAGAAAATGCTAGGTGAGGAACGTCGTAAATCGATTTCAAAATGGCTAATGGAAGCAGACGAGCCAATTTCTGGTGCAGAACTAGCCAAACGAACAAACGTCAGTCGCCAAGTGATTGTACAAGATATTTCTCTTCTTCGTGCAACAAATTCACCAGTTATCTCTACACCACAAGGCTATTTATACGTATCAGAGAGCAGTCGGCCAAGGCGAGTGATTGCTTGTCAACATACGAAACGAGAATCGGAAAAGGAACTTAACACGCTTGTTGATTATGGAGTATCCATTATTGATGTCATTGTGGAACACCCCATTTACGGAGAAATCGTTGCGTCATTACATTTAAACAACCGTTTTGATGTTGAAAAATTTATTAGGCGTCTCGGAGCAACAAACGCAATGATGCTTTCAGGGCTAACTAATGGTATTCATTTGCATACAATTGAAGCAGATACAGACGAACAATTAGATGAAGCTATTGAAGCGTTAGGACGTTTAGGCATACTAGTTCAATAAATTTGACACAAAACTATGAAAACGAAGGTCTTTATGGTAAAATGTAATTTATATTAGGCTATTTTTACAGAAAAGCTATTTAAAAGAAAAAATTAAAAACTGTTTTTATAATTTGCATGGAGGTGTTAGCTATGCCATTATCACCACTGGACATACATAATAAAGAATTTACCCGTGGTTTTAGAGGTTACGATGAAGATGAAGTCAATGATTTTCTTGATCAAATCATCAAAGATTATGAGCAAGTAATTAAAGAAAAGAAACGTATGGAGGATTCGCTTAGCAACAACGAAGAGCGTTTAGGTCATTTTACAAACATTGAAGAAACCTTAAATAAGTCACTTATCGTTGCGCAAACAGCTGCCGAAGAAGTGAAACTATCTGCTGAAAAAGAAGCAAAATTAATCATTCGTGAAGCAGAGAAAAACGCAGACCGAATTTTAGCTGACTCTCTTTCAAAAGCACGTAAAATTGCGATTGAAATTGAAGATTTAAAACGCCAATCCAAAGTTTTCCGCGAAAGACTTCGCCTACTTGTAGAAGCACAAATGGATTTAATCCAAAGTGACGATTGGCAACAAATGATGGAATATGATGTTGACGCAACAGAATTAAAATCCATCAAAGAAGTACAAGATGCCGATTCAGAAGAAAATATTGACTAAATAGATGTTGAAAGAGACAAGTATATTTTTCTAACCCAATCCAAGCGATTCAGTGACGGTGTGAGACTGAAATTGGACGAAAAATAGAAATCACTCTGGAATCTCTAGTTCCGAATCCAGTAAGAACTAGCGCCGCCAAGCGTTATTGGAACGAGTGGGCAAGAAATTAAATTCCTGTCAACAAGGGTGGTAACGCGATAATCTCGTCCCTTTTTTGAGGGAGGAGATTTTTTGTTGGAACTCTTAACGCTTCAGCGTTTAGAGTTCCAATACAAGGCTGGGCGAAGCCCTGCGTTGATCCACAAAACCTTAACGCTTCAGCGTTTAGAGTTCCAATACAAGGCTGGGCGAAGCCCTGCGTTGATCCGCAAAACTCTTAACGCATCAGCGTTTAGAGTTCCAATACAAGGCTGGGCGAAGCCCTGCGTTGATCCACAAAACCTTAACGCATCAGCGTTTAGAGTTCCAATACAAGGCTGGGCGAAGCCCTGCGTTGATCCACAAAACCTTAACGCATCAGCGTTTAGAGTTCCAATACAAGGCTGGGCGAAGCCCTGCGTTGATCCGCAAAACTCTTAACGCATCAGCGTTTAGAGTTCCAATACAAGGCTGGGCAAAGCCCTGCGTTGATTCACAAAAAATATACAAATCTTAAAGGAGCCAAATAAAAATGGAATACAAAGACACATTATTAATGCCAAAAACAGCTTTCCCAATGCGAGGAAATTTACCAAATAAGGAGCCAGAATGGCAAGCAAAATGGGAGAGTGAAAATCTTTACCATAAAATTCAAGAAAAAAATGCTGGACGTCCGACTTATATTTTGCATGATGGACCGCCGTATGCGAACGGGGAACTTCACATGGGACACGCCATGAATAAAACGATTAAGGACTTCATTGTGCGATACAAATCTATGGCCGGATTCCGCTCACCGTACGTACCTGGTTGGGATACACATGGTTTGCCGATTGAACAAGCTTTAACCAAAAAAGGGGTTAAACGTAAAGAAATGACGGTTGCAGAGTTCCGTAAACTTTGTGAAGAGTACGCGTATAAGCAAGTTGATATTCAGCGCACAGGCTTTAAACGCCTTGGGATTAGCGGTGATTTTGATAATCCATACATTACGCTAAAACCGGAATATGAAGCAGAGCAAATTAAAGTTTTTGGCGATATGGCGAAAAAAGGTTATATTTACAAAGGTAAAAAACCGGTCTACTGGTCGCCTTCAAGCGAATCCGCACTAGCAGAAGCAGAAATCGAATATCAGGATAAAACATCTGCCTCCATTTATGTGGCTTTTGATGTTAAAGATGGAAAAGGTGTCTTAGATAATGACACAAAAATTATCATTTGGACAACAACACCGTGGACGATTCCGGCTAATATGGCGATTACGGTAAACCCAGATTTAGACTACGCGGTTGTGAACACTGGCGGGCAAAAATATGTGGTTGCAGCAGCACTTGTAGATTCCTTAAAAGAGCAACTTGATTGGACGGATGTAACCATTGAAAAAACAATTCGCGGCGTTGAACTTGACCGCGTTGTGGCGAAACATCCATTCTATGACCGCGATTCGCTTGTTATTAACGGCGAGCACGCGACAGCAGACGCTGGTACTGGGGCAGTTCATACCGCGCCTGGGCACGGGGAAGATGACTTTATTGTGGGGCAAAAATATGAGCTTGAGGTGTTAGCTCCACTTGATTCGCGCGGGGTATTTACAGATGAGGCACCCGGATTTGAAGGGCTGTTTTATGATGATGCCAACAAATTGGTGACGGAAAAATTAAAAGAAGTGGGCGCGCTTCTTAAAATGGAATTCATTACGCATAGTTATCCGCATGATTGGCGTACGAAAAAGCCGGTTATATTCCGAGCAACTCCGCAATGGTTTGCTTCGATTAATAAATTCCGCGGTGAACTTTTAGATGCCGTTCAAGATGTAACGTGGACGCCTTCGTGGGGTGAAACGCGCCTGTACAATATGGTTCGTGACCGCGGCGATTGGGTTATTTCGCGTCAGCGCGCATGGGGGGTTCCGCTTCCAATTTTCTATGGTGAAAATGGGGAACCCATCATCACGGATGAAACGATTAAGCACGTCTCCGATTTATTCCGAGAGCATGGTTCGAATGTTTGGTTTGAACGCGAAGCGAAGGATTTATTGCCTGAAGGTTTTACGCATCCATCAAGTCCAAACGGCGAATTTACAAAAGAAACGGATATTATGGACGTTTGGTTTGATTCTGGTTCAAGTCATCAAGCTGTTTTAGCGAGTCGACCAGAACTTTCGCGTCCGGCTGACCTCTACATGGAAGGTTCCGACCAGTATCGTGGTTGGTTTAACTCTTCCTTAACTACGGCGGTTGCTATGACGGGTGCTGCGCCTTATCGCAATGTACTTAGCCATGGTTTTGCGCTTGACGGCGAAGGTCGGAAAATGAGTAAGTCGCTTGGAAATACGATTTTACCGGGTAAAGTCATTAATCAGCTTGGTGCGGATATTGTTCGCCTTTGGGTGGCGTCCGTTGACTATCAAGCAGATGTGCGGATTAGTGATGACATCTTAAAACAAGTGTCGGAAGTTTATCGTAAGATCCGTAATACGATGCGTTTCTTACTTGGAAACGTGAGCGATTTTAACCCTGAAACTGATAAAGTAGCTTTTCAGGATCTTCGTGAAGTGGACCAATTTATGCTTGTGAAACTGAATGAGCTTACGCAAAATGTCCGTAATGGCTATGAAAAATTCGAATTCTCGACGATTTATCATCAAATCAATAACTTCTGTACGGTTATGCTAAGCCAGTTCTACATGGATTTCGCGAAAGATGTCGTATACATCGAAGCGGCAAATAGCTCGGATCGTCGTGCAATGCAAACAGTCTTTTACGAAGCCGCTTCTTCTCTGGCTAAACTACTGGCGCCAATTTTACCACATACATCAGATGAAGTGTGGTACCATTTAAACGGGGAACAATCGTCTAGCATTCACTTAGAAGATCTTCCAGAAGTTCAAAATTACGCAGATACTGCTGATTTAGTAACAAAATGGGATGCATTCCTCCGTGTGCGTGATGACGTCCAAAAAGCACTTGAAGAAGCGCGAAATGAGAAACTAATTGGGAAGTCCATGCTAGCGAAAGTAACGCTTTACGTTGATGCAGAAGGTGAACAACTATTTAACTCCTTACAAGGTGACTTTGCGCAGCTCTTTATTGTATCGGATTTCGAACTGGTCGTTGGTTTAGAAAAAGCGAATGAACAAGCCGTAAAAGGTGAACATGTTGCCGTAGAAATCACAGTAGCAGAAGGCGAAACATGTGAACGTTGCCGCGTTGTGAAAAAAGATGTTGGCGTAGATGCGCTTCATCCAACGCTTTGCGGACGTTGTGCGACAATTGTAACGGAAAACTATTAAAGGAGTAGAGGAGGGCGTTACTAGCGACCTCCCTTTTCCTTAATAAAAAAGTGAGAGGAGTTTTGACGCAATGAAAATAGAGTTTATTAAAGTTCATGGCTCACAAAACGACTTTTTTATCATCGATGAACGTTTAAATGACATCGAAAATTGGTCTGATGAAAGACGAACTAATTTGGCGCTTTTAATTTGTGCGCGCGATAATGCACTACGTGGTGCTGACGGAATTTTATTTGTGAGTACTGGGCGTGCGGGTACAATTGGGAAAATGCGTGTTTTTAACGCGGATGGCTCGGAAGCTTCGATGTGTGGGAATGGTCTTCGGACGGTCGCGCGTTATTTGCTTGAGAAGGCAAACTTAAACGAGGCGAAAGTTGAAACGATGAAAGCGGATCTTTTGGTTCAGAAAAATGAATCGCTCGGCTATGACATTCCAACCTATCAAGTCGAAATTTCACCCGTTTTGTTTGACTTAGGAAGTCTCCCTTTTAACTACGAGAAAAAAGAACTTTTGAATGAAAAAATCCCTGAATTTGATGACGAACTGACTTTTTCTGCGGTGGCGGTGCCGAATCCGCACTTGATTACGTTTACTAGTCAGGCCGTTTTGGAATCGAGTAAGCAGGAGGAGCTCTCGCATTATTTGAACGGGGAAAATCCCTATTTTCCGGACGGTGTCAATGTTAGTTTTGTTCGTAAGCTTACGCCGGAAAAGATTTTTGTGCGCACGTATGAGCGAGGAGTAGGCTTCACTAATGCATGTGGAACGGCGATGTCGGCCTCTAGTCTGATTAAAAAACTCATCGACCATGATAAACTGGATGAGGTGCTTGACGTTTATAATGATGGTGGACGTGTTCGTGTGAAGGCGGATGAAAAATCCATCCAACTTATCGGAAATGCGACATTTACGGCTTTTGGGACTTTTGAGTTGGGTGATAATGGTTTTGAAGTTACCGCTTTTTCTGAAACGGGTGAGCAGGAAAATTATCTAAAGATGGTTCGTGAAGTGGAACAATTTTTAAATGATACAAAATAAGGAGAGAATTTATGAATACAAATCGAAAGAAAGCTTTGCCACTTTTTGTCATAGGAGGATTTGCTCTTTTACTATTTTTGATTGAACTTATGAGTGTGGCATCGGAACAAAGATGGGTTGCGAAATTTGATTTAATGTGGATTGAACGCATTAGGGAAGGAAACATTAAACCGAGCACGACAAACATGGTTGAATTCCTGACCCATTTTGGTTCTGCTGAATACATCATAGTGATGACGATTATCGTCGTGATTGTCTTATTTATTTTGAGAAAATTTGTAGTTGGACTATGGTTCGGTGGAACAGTTTTACTTTGCGGAGTCGTTTTGAATTTACTGTTCAAAAACTTAGTTGAACGCACTCGCCCAGATTCAGTAAATTGGTTGATTTCTGAAACTGGCTATAGTTACCCAAGTGGGCATGCGACGGCAACAAGCGTGTTTTATGGATTAGCAGCACTATTTTTGATTTTCACGGTGCGTCAAATGTGGCTGAAAATTGTTGTAGGTGTAGTAGGACTATTTATCATTTGCTATGTGATGTATTCTCGTGTTTACTTAGGCGTTCATTTCCCGACAGACGTATTGGGAGGTTTCTTATTCGGAATGGCATCGATTTTCCTTTCGACAGGTGTTTATTTCTTAGTTCGCAAGCCACTTCATGATATGTTAAAAAAATGGCGTCTTAACGATAAAAGTGTTGTAGAATAAGCAAACAAATTGAAGTGAAGTTTTTCAGAAAAGATGCTGAAAGCTTCACTTTTTTTATTAAGTTTTATAAAAGGGTTGGAATTTTCAATCATGTAAACGCCTTACTTTTTACTTGCATTTTAGAGTAGAACGATGTAATATAAATATATTGATAAGAAAATAAGCAAGTTGGATCATGAAGTAATGATGAGAACTATTCACATGTTATAAAGGGTATTCGCCTTGTCATTTGAATACTTTTTATAATATGTGAATTTTTTTTAAAAAAGCACTCGGTTGTTTGTTGTTTAGCTCGAACCAGTTTGTTTTTTTTGAGAAAGGCCATATTAGTAAATTTTTGGAGGTTTGTGAAATATGCAAACAGGTAAAGTAAAATGGTTCAACAGTGAAAAAGGTTTTGGATTTATCGAAGTTGAAGGCGGAGACGATGTATTCGTACACTTCAGCGCTATCCAAGGCGACGGATTCAAAACTTTAGACGAAGGTCAAGAAGTTGAATTTGAAGTTGTTGAAGGCCAACGTGGCCCACAAGCTGAAAACGTAACTAAATTATAATTTTCAGTTTGACCAAGCCAAAAATCTAGCAAATATTTTTATTTGCTAGATTTTTTTATTCCGTTGTATTTCAGTGAAAACTAGGTTAAGATACAGATATCACGTATCGAAGGAGTTTTGAATAATGGACATTGCGAAGATGATTGATCACACTGCTTTAAAACCTGAAACAAGCAAAGAGGCAATTTTAAAGCTAACAAGTGAAGCGAAAGAGTATCAATTTGCTTCTGTTTGCGTCAATCCAACATGGGTAAAATTAGCAAGCGAAGCACTTTCAGGAACGGATGTAGATGTTTGTACGGTTATTGGTTTTCCGCTCGGGGCAAACACTGCAGAAGTAAAAGCTTTTGAAACGAAAGATGCTATCCAAAACGGCGCGACGGAAGTAGATATGGTTATTAATATTGGCGAACTAAAAGACGGTAACGATGACGCAGTTCTTGCTGATATTAAAGCCGTTGTAGATGCAGCGAATGGGACACTCGTTAAAGTGATTATTGAAACATGTTTATTAACTGACGATGAAAAAGTGCGTGCATGTGAGCTAGCTGTAAAAGCGGGAGCTGATTTCGTAAAAACTTCAACAGGCTTTTCAACAGGCGGTGCGACTGCAGCTGATATTACTTTAATGCGCAAAACAGTTGGACCGAATATTGGGGTAAAAGCATCTGGTGGCATACGCACAAAAGAAGATGTTCTTGCGATGATTGAAGCAGGTGCGACACGAATTGGCGCTAGTGCGGGAGTTGCTATTGTTTCTGGCGGCACGAGTACATCAGATTATTAGGATAACTTGAGGAAGCATGCGGGCATGCTTCTTTTTTATAAAATAAAATAGTATGCGTTTACATTGCTAGCGTTGCAACGATTGTCGCTTTAGTGTATGATGAAGAGGAGCGTTGAAGGAAGTGGGGGAACGGCATGAGTGTAACGATTCGGGAGATTGCGGAGAAAACGGGTGTTTCGATTACGGCCATTTCGCAAATCTTAAACGGAAAAGGGGACAGGTTTAGCGAGGTAACTAAAAATCGCGTGTTAAAAGCAGCAAAAGATATGGCGTATAAACCGAATTTTTTTGCTAAAAATATGGTCACGAATCATACGAATACAATTGGCATGGTTGTACCAGAAGTGACGGATGCTTTTTTTTCGCAAATGGTCAAAGGGGCAGAAGACTATTTAAATCAACATGATTACATGATTATGCTTTGCAACTCTTCCAATGATAAAGAGCGCGAAGATAGATATGTGGAGGAACTACTACACCGCGCTGTAGATGGACTTATTATTGCCAGCCCAAATATTTTAGCTTCCAAAGTATTCGAACGTATGCGTGAAAAAAAGAAACCGTACATTTTACTCGATCGACAACGAAATGAACAAAAAGAAGGACGAATTGCTGTTGATGACTATGAGGGCGGTTATATGGCGACCAAACATTTACTTGAACTTGGTCACGAAAAAATCGGGATTATTATTTCGGACAACTCATTTTACAACGTATTTGAGCGTTATGAAGGCTATTTGGCGTGTATGAAAGATGCGGGCATAACCGTACCAGAAGACTGGATTGCTAGCGGGGATCAGACGATGGACGGCGGATTTAAAGCTGGGGATAAGTTGCTTGCAGGCGGTGTAACAGGCGTGTTCGCAACGAATGATTTAATGGCTGTCGGACTTTATCGCTTTCTTTTTGATAAGGGGATTAAAATTCCAGAGGATTTATCGGTCATTGGCTTTGATGATATCGAACTTTCGGAATTCATGACGCCGCCACTTACAACCATTCGCCAGCCTATCTATGAAATTGGCGCGATTGCAGCCGAATTTCTCTTGCAAAAAATTGCTTGCCCAGAAGAAAAAATGAAAAATCGTTTACTCGATTTAAAGTTGATTGAGCGAGGCAGCACAAAAAAGATTTGACAGAACTTGGTAGCCTCAAGTATAGTGAAAATATCTGATAGTTTTAGTCAAAAGTAAAACGGTTTACTAAAAATGTAACCGATACCAAATAAGGAGTGGTTAGCGTGAGAATGGTGGATATTATTTCCAAGAAAAGGGACGGGCACGAACTTACGACGGCTGAAATTAATTTTTTTATTGAGGGATATACGAAAGGGAAAATTCCTGATTATCAAGTGAGTGCACTACTCATGGCGATTTATTTTGAAGATATGACAGATAACGAGCGCGCGGATATGACGATGGCGATGGTGAATTCAGGTGAAACAATTGATTTGTCGGCCATTCACGGAATAAAAGTAGATAAACACTCCACAGGTGGCGTAGGGGATACGACAACACTCGTTTTAGCTCCGCTTGTTGCGGCTTTAGGTGTTCCGGTTGCGAAAATGTCTGGGCGAGGTTTAGGGCACACAGGCGGCACGATTGACAAATTAGAAGCGGTGGAAGGATTTCATGTCGAGATTACGAAAGATGACTTCATTGAGCTTGTGAACCGCGATAAGGTGGCTGTCATTGGACAGTCTGGCAACTTAACACCCGCCGATAAAAAACTGTACGCTCTTCGTGATGTAACGGGTACGGTGGATTCCATTCCGCTTATTGCGAGTTCAATTATGAGTAAAAAAATTGCCGCAGGTGCGGACGCGATTTGTTTGGATGTGAAAACTGGCGCGGGTGCGTTTATGAAAACCGATGAAGATGCTGAAAACTTGGCGCGGGCGATGGTGCGCATTGGGAACAGTGTTGGTCGCAATACGATGGCCGTTATTTCTGATATGTCGCAACCGCTAGGCTACGCAATTGGGAATGCGCTTGAAGTGAAGGAAGCGATTGATACGCTAAAAGGGGAAGGTCCAGCTGATTTGACGGAACTTGTTTTAGTGCTAGGCAGTCAAATGGTAGTGTTAGCAAAGCAGGCAGAAAGTTTAGAAGAGGCGCGCGAAAAATTGCTTGCTGTTATGAAAAATGGACAGGCGCTTCAGAAATTTAAACAGTTTTTAGAAAACCAAGGTGGCGATGCAAGCATTGTAGATTCGCCAGAAAAATTGCCACAAGCTACATATAAAATTGAAGTGCCTGCTAAAAAAAGTGGTTTTGTGAGCGAAATTGTAGCAGACGAAATTGGTGTGGCCGCAATGATTCTAGGTGCCGGGCGTGCAACGAAAGAAGATGAAATTGATCTAGCGGTTGGACTGATGTTACGCAAAAAAGTTGGCGATGCCGTTCAAGCAGGCGACTCTCTCGTAACCATTTTCAGCAATAAGGAAGACGTGGCGGGTGTCACAGAGAAAATTTATGAGAATATCCGCATTTCTAGTCAGGCGGAAGCGCCGAAACTGGTGCATAAAATTATCACGGAATAATGAAAAGCGTTTGGGGCACCCCCAAACGCTTTTTTTTTAAACCAAAAGAGTATATAAAGTTTGATTATCATTAATCGGAATGAAACTTGGGTCAAAGATTTCCATTCGCTCGAGCAGCGCGGGATAGTCTTCTTTATAACTTAGTAGCACGCCAATGATAACAGGCCCGTTGCCACGATTGACTTTTTTCGTGTATTCAAATTTAGTAATGTCATCATGCGGTCCGAGCACCTCACCAACAAATTCCTTTAGCGCACCAGGGCGTTGCGGGAAATTTACGATAAAGTAATGCTTTAAACCTTGGAACAGAAGGGAGCGCTCCTCGATTTCCTGCATGCGATTGATGTCATTATTACCACCGCTCACCACGCAGACGACCGTTTTCCCTTTAATTTCTTCTTTATAGTGTTCGAGCGCCGCAACAGACAGGGCTCCAGCCGGTTCCGCCACAATCGCTTGCTTTGTGTACATCTCAAGAATCATCTGGCAAACTTCGCCTTCTGGGACTGAAATGCAACCATCTATAAACTTCTCGGCATGTTTAAAGGTGAGTTCACCGACTTGCTTCACAGCCGCCCCGTCTACAAACTTGTCGATTTGGGGGAGATTGACCGTTTTGCCGGCTTCAAGGGCAGCAGCCATCGAAGGTGCACCGCTTGGCTCAACGCCAATTATTTTCGTATGTGGGCTAGCTTCTTTCATGAAACTCGAAATGCCACTAATTAAGCCGCCACCGCCAATTGCTGCGAAAACGTAATCGGCTTTTTCCCCAGCCGCTTCGAGGTCATAAAAGGCTTCAACAGCAAGCGTGCCTTGGCCTGCAATGATATCAAGATCATCAAACGGCGCGATGAAAGTAGTTTCATGCTCCTTTGAATAAGCTTTGGCAGATTCAGCAGATGCGTCGAATGTGTCGCCTGTTAAAATGACGTCGACAAACTCACCACCGAAAAATTTTACTTGCGAGACCTTCTGATTTGGCGTAGTTGTGGGCATGAAAATGGCTGCTTTTACCCCCAATTTTTGACATGTATAAGCAACGCCTTGTGCGTGATTGCCAGCGCTTGCGCATGTGACGCCTTTTGCGCGTTCGGCTTCGCCTAAGCGGTGAATGGCATAGTAGGCACCGCGGAGTTTAAAGGAGCGGACCCATTGCAAATCTTCGCGTTTAAGGAAAACTTGGCAGTCGTATTTGTGCGAGAGATACGGATCTAGTTCGAGCGGAGTCCGTTTTACGATGGATTTTAACACCTCATATGCTTTTAAAACATCGGATTTTGATACGAGTACATCAGCCAGTTCCATTTTTTCACAACCTTTCTATTTGGTTTCGATTTTTTCTTCATACGCCAAAATGGCATCTAAATGTTCGAGCGTAATCGCGATATCGTCGAGTCCGTTCAAAAACTTTTCTTTCCAAGTGGGGTCAATCGTGAATGAAAATTGACCGACAGAGCTTCGCACCTCTTGATTTGGCAAGTCGATAACGATTTCTTCTTCGGAGGAAATTTTGGACAGTTTCTCGCGTGCCAGAGCAGGCAACACAATGGGGAGGACTCCGTTTTTTGTGCAGTTCATGTAAAAAATGTCGCTGTAGCCACCGGCAATGATGACCCGGAAGCCGTAATCAAGTAGCGCCCAAGCGGCATGTTCGCGCGACGAGCCGCAACCAAAATTGTCGCCAGTTACTAGAATCGTCGCGTTTTGTCTGTCAGCCGCATTAAGCGGGAATTCAGGATTTGGCTTACGATTTGGCAAATAGCGCCACTCGTCAAACAGAAATTCACCAAATCCCGTTTTTTCAATTCGTTTTAAAAAGGTCTTTGGAATGATTTGGTCGGTGTCGATGTTATCATTCATGAGCGCCACCGTTTGCCCTTTATGAATTTGAATAGCTTCCACTAAGAACAGCCTCCTTTCGAACATCAATAAATTTGCCGTGAATAGCTGCCGCCGCGGCCATAGCAGGGGAGACGAGATGCGTTCTAGCACCTTTCCCTTGTCGTCCTTCAAAATTACGGTTGGACGTCGAGGCGCAGTGCACACCATCTGGCACTTGGTCGGGATTCATCCCAAGACACATTGAGCAACCAGGCTCGCGCCACTCAAATCCGGCCGCCTTAAACACCTCATCTAAACCACGCTTTTCTGCTTCAAAACGGACTTTGCGCGAACCCGGGACGACGAGTGCGCGAATCCCCGGTTTAACTTTTTTCCCCGCAATGATTTTAGCCGCTTCCTCAAGATCAGAAATCCGTGCGTTCGTGCACGAACCGATAAAGACGTATCCGAGCTCAATATCTTCGGCGCGTGCGCCAGGAGTAAGTCCCATGTAAGTGTAGGCACGCTCATCGTTAATATTTTGAATCGCTGGGAACGGCTGGGAAATCGGCACGCCCATTTCAGGATTCGTTCCCCATGTGACGTAAGGTTCGAGAGTGGAAACGTCAACTTGAAGATGCAAATCATAAGTAGCGTCGTCGTCCGTTTTCAGCGTCTGCCAATCTGTAATGGCCGCTTCCATATCTTGCGGTGCATATTCACGTCCGCGAACATAGTCAAATGTCGTTTGATCAGGCGCCATCATGCCCATTTTTGCGCCACCTTCAATTGCCATATTGCAAATGGTCATACGTTCTTCCATCGTGAGCTTCGATATCGTATCGCCGAAATATTCAATGGCATATCCCGTTCCAAAAGCAACGCCATAAGTGGCAATTAAATGCAAAATAATATCCTTCGCATAAACGCCTGGTTGCAGCTCGCCCGTAATTTCAATGCCCATCGACTTCGGTTTCTGCTGCCAAATGGTTTGCGTCGCAAAAACATGTTCCACTTCACTTGAACCAATCCCAAAACCAATCGCGCCAAAGGCCCCGTGTGTCGCCGTATGCGAGTCACCGCATACAATGACTTTCCCAGGTTGTGTCAGCCCCGTTTCAGGGCCCACCATGTGCACAATTCCTTGTCGGTCAGAACCTACATCGGCAAGTGTGACACCAAAATCGCGACAGTTTTTTTGCAAAGCTTCAATTTGTTTTTTCGCTACTAAGTCTTGAATGTTAAAAATATCTTCAGTCGGAACGTTGTGATCCATCGTCGCAAACGTCTTATCTGGCCGTCTTACTGGACGATTTCCCATGCGAAGCCCTTCAAACGCCTGCGGAGAAGTCACTTCATGGATGAGATGCAAATCAACATATAATAACTGCGGTTCACCAACTTCCCCGTAAATCACATGACGGTCCCACAATTTATCAAATAGCGTCTTACCCATGTGTAACGCCTCCTTTAATCCGTTTTTGAACTTCTGCCGTAAAGGCCGTCGTACTCGTTTCGCCCTTTAAATCTTTTGTGAAAAACCCGGCTATTAAGGTATCATTTACAGCGGTTTCCAGTGCGTGCGCCTCAGCTTCCAAGTGGAAAGATTCCCTTAACATCATCGCAACTGATAAAATCATCGAAATTGGGTTTGCTACGTTTTGACCCGCAATATCAGGCGCAGATCCGTGAATCGGCTCATAAAGCGAAGGTCCATTTTCCGCAAAACTCGCCGAAGGAAGCATGCCCAGTGAGCCAGACAAAACAGAAGCTTCGTCACTTAAAATATCACCAAACATGTTTTCCGTAACGAGCACATCATATTGCCGCGGATTTTGAATCAAATGCATCGCACATGCGTCCACATATTGATGTTCGAGTGTAACGTCAGGATAGTCCGCCGCCACATCATTTGCGATTTGGCGCCACAATTTGCTCGATGCAAGTACATTCGCTTTATCAACCGAAGTCACTTTTTTCTTGCGGTTTTTCGCAATTTCAAACGCCTGAACGATAATTCGACGGATCTCTTCAGCAGAATAAACGAGCGTATCTACCGCGCTGTCTGCGTCGAAACGCTTCGGCTCACCGAAGTAAAGCCCACCCGTCAGCTCCCGCACAATCACCAAGTCAGTGCCATTTACAATCTCTTGTTTTAAAGGGGAGAGATGGCTAATACTTCTAGACACCTGTACAGGACGAATATTTGCGAACAAACCGAGTGATTTCCGAAGAGCAAGTAAGCCTTGTTCCGGCCGAATCGGTGCATCATCCCACTTTGGGCCTCCAATTGCCGCAAGCAAAATGGCGTCAGCGCTTAGACATGCTTGAAGCGTTTCTTCTGGAAATGGCTGGCCTGTCAAATCAATTGCCGCCCCACCAAACGCGCAAGTTTTAATTTGAAACGTATGACCAAATTGTTTTTCAATTTCCTTTAGCGCAGAAAGACCAGCCTCCATAATTTCTGGTCCAATCCCGTCGCCTGGAAGTGCTGTAATCGTGTACTCCATTTAGCGTGCCTCCTCAAATGATTTTTCTGTTTCAGGCATTTTTTTCGTGCTTGCATTTAAGTATGCCTTCGCACTTGCGGTCAGCACATCATGGTCAATGCCAATTCCGTGAATTTCATGGCCCGCTTGATTTTTAATAACCACATGAACTTCCGCTTGCGCATCTTGACCAGGAGTAATGGCTTGAATGTGATAATTTACGAGCGTAACGTCTTGATTTAGCAGACGATTAATCGTGTTGTAAATCGCTTCAATGCTTCCAGCTCCAGTCGCAGCGTCTTCGCGCACGCCATCTTGTCCCTCTGTTCTAACGACCGCCGCCTGAACGCCATCTGTCACAAATTGCACTTGGAGGTGAGTCAGCGATTCATTTTCCGCTGTTTCAGCCGCTTGACCAGCCACTAACGCATGCAAGTCTGCCTCGGAGATTTCCTTTTTAACATCAGCAAGATTTTTAAATTGTTTAAAGGCTTCGTTTTGTTCCGCTTCCGAAAGCGAATAGCCGAGTTCCTCCATGCGTGCTGTGAACGCGTGCCGCCCAGAAAGCTTCCCAAGTGGTAGCGAATTTTTTTGAACGCCAACAAGAGCTGGCGTAATAATCTCATACGTATCCGGATTTTTCAGCACACCGTCTTGGTGAATGCCCGATTCATGCGCGTAGGCATTGCCACCAATAACCGCTTTGTTGCGCGGAACCGGCATGCCTGAAAGCCGGCTTACCAAATCGCTCGTCGCCTTAATTTGATTGAGCGTTATATTCGTTTCCGCTTGGTAGAAATCCTTCCGAATGTGGAGCGCCACAGCGACTTCCTCAAGTGCAGTATTGCCCGCACGTTCGCCGATGCCATTAATAGCACCTTCCACGCGGAGCGCACCGTTTTCAATTGCCGCCAGCGAATTGGCAACTGCCATTCCAAGGTCATCGTGACAATGCGAGGAAAAAATCACATCATCAAATTCTGGAATGTTCGCTTTTAGGTCACGGAAGAGCTGGCCAAATTCGGTAGGATTCGTGTAGCCGACCGTGTCAGGGATATTAATTACCTTTGCGCCAGCATGAATGGCGGTTTGAACGGCCTCAATTAGAAACGCCCGATCTGTCCGCGTCGCATCTTCTGGCGAAAATTGAACAATGTTAAATAGCTTTCTAGCAAAAGTAACGTGGTGTTTGATAGAAGCCAAAACTTCATCTTTGGTCATTTTGAGTTTGTACTGCATATGGACGTCGCTTGTCGCAAGAAAAATATGCAGTTGCGGGCTTTTCGCATGTTTTAGCGCTTCATGTGCCCGTAAAATGTCCTGTTCCCGGCAACGTGCTAAACCAGTTACACTAGATGTTTGAACGGCTTCACTAATGGCTTTCACGCATTCAAAATCACCTAGAGAAGAAATCGGAAAACCGGCTTCGATGACATCTACACCAAGTTTTTCCAGTTGTAAGGCGATTCTAACTTTCTCCTTTACATCAAAATTTACTCCAGGGGTTTGTTCGCCGTCGCGAAGTGTAGTGTCAAAAAACTGGATTTTTTTCATTCGATTTCACCTCATTAGATTTATTTGATGGAACAAAATTATTTGACTTGTTCAACTTGTTTAGGATTTACAAATGGCATCATACGACGTAAATTCGCGCCAACTTCCTCAATTTGATGTCCTTTTTGTTCAGCACGCAAACGGTGGAATTCTTTAAAGCCGTTTTTATTATCATCAATAAAGGCTTTTGCAAAATTTCCGTTTTGAATATCCGTAAGTACTTCTTTCATTGCTTTTTTCGTATCCGCCGTCACAACGCGAGGACCAGATACGTAATCACCGTATTCTGCCGTATTTGAAATGGAGTGGCGCATTTTTTCCATACCGCCTTCATACATTAAATCTACAATTAATTTCATTTCGTGCAGCACTTCAAAGTAAGCAAGTTCAGGTTGGTAACCCGCTTCCACAAGCGTTTCAAAACCAGCTTGGATTAAATGTGTAGCACCGCCGCAAAGAACAGCTTGTTCACCGAATAAATCTGTTTCCGTTTCTTCTTTAAAGGTTGTTTCAATAACGCCAGCACGTGTTGCTCCGATACCTTTTGCATAAGATAAAGCAACATCGCGCGCGCCTCCAGTTGCATCTTGGTAAACTGCAAACAGGGCAGGGACTGCACCGCCTTCAACGAATGTGCGACGAACAAGATGCCCAGGACCTTTTGGTGCTACTAAAAATACATCCACGTCACTTGGCGGCGTGATAACGTCAAAGTGAATGTTAAAACCATGTGCAAAAACAAGTGCATTGCCAGCTTCTAGGCCGGGTTTAATTTCATTTTCATAAGCTTCTCCTTGTGTTTCATCAGGAAGCAAAATCATGACCACATCAGCTTTTTCAGCAGCATCTTTGACAGAATATACTTTAAAACCATCATTTCTTGCCGCTTCCGCTGATTTACCTTCACGAATACCGATAATAACGTTATTTCCATTATCACGTAAATTTTGAGAATGGGCGTGACCTTGCGAACCATACCCAATAACCGCAACCGTTTTTCCTTCTAAAGCATTTCCATTTACTGCATCTTCATAATAAACTTTTGTCATTTTCCTAACCTCCAAATTTTTTCTATAGGGTAATTCATTACCTAATTTTTTTTCGGACTGCGTGTAAAGCCAGTCACACCAGTTCTTGCCATTTGTTTAATTCCATAAGGTCTGACAACATCGACAAAGGCGTCTACCTTTTCACTCGTTCCCGCAACTTGAATGACAATGCTTTTTGCACCGACATCAATAATCGTCGCTCGAAAAGGTTCAATCACAGCAGTGAGCTCCGCACGAACAGAAGCAGGGGCGCTAATTTTCACAAGTGCTAATTCACGCTCAATATGCGGATCATCTGTAATATCACTAACCTTTAACACATCAATTTGCTTATTTAATTGCTTCGTCACTTGCTCAATTTCATACAGTGAGTCCACATGAACAACAATCGTAATCCGCGATACATTCGGGGTTTCTGTCCAACCAACCGAAATACTATCGATATTATATTGTCGCCTCGAAATGACACCCGTAATCCGGTTCAAAACCCCCGAAGCGTTGTTCACCGTTGCCGTAATAATTCTGCGCATCTCACTCGACTCCCTCCATCTGATGATTCGGTTTTCCACTCGGCACCATCGGCAGCACGAGCTCATTTTTTGAAATATGAACATCAATGACAGCAGGACCATCGTGTGAAAAAGCTTCGCGTAATTTCGCTTCAAGCGTTTCAGGGGCTGTGATGCGTACACTCTTGACCCCGTATGCTTCACTAAGCTTCACAAAATCAGGCTGACTTTGGAAAATGGAATGTGAAAAGCGCTCATTGTGGAATTTTTCCTGCCACTGTCTGACCATCCCAAGAGAGCCATTGTTTAAAATAATCGTCTTAAGTGCGATGCCGTAATCATTTAAAATCGCCAGTTCCTGCGACGTCATTTGAAAGCCACCATCGCCAACAAAAGCCACGACCGTTTTATTTGGAAAAGCTAACTTTGCGCCAATCCCAGCTGGAATCCCAAAGCCCATCGTGCCTAGACCGCCACTTGTAATAATTTGATGGTCAAATTGGAAAGGATAAAATTGTGCCACCCACATTTGATGCTGCCCAACGTCCGTTGCCACAAGCGCCTCACCATTTGTTAATTCACCAACGAGTTCAATTACTTTTTGCGGTTTAATCTCAGCATTTTGTTTCCGGTCATATGAATAAGGATGTCGTTCTTTTCGCGTCATATTTAATTTGTGCCAGTGGGCAATATCTTCCTTGTCCGCTAAATCCATTTTTAAAATTTGCTGTAGCGTTTCATTAATGTCTGCCACAATAGGAATTTGCGTCGGAATAATTTTACCAATTTCCGCTGGGTCAATATCAACATGAGCAATAACAGCGTGTTTGGCAAATTCTTTTGGTGCGCTTGCTAAACGATCATCGAAGCGTGAACCAAAGTTGATGAGCAAATCGCAATCTGTTAGCGCCATGTTGGCAGCATAGGAGCCATGCATACCGCCCATACCAAGAAAAAGTTCGTGATCAGAAGGGAAGCTCCCAAGACCAAGTAAGGTATTCACAACTGGTATTTCATAACGTTCTGCAAATTCTAAAAGTTCAGCCGTCGCGCGCGAATGATTTACGCCTGCACCTGCTAAAATGAGCGGCTTATTCGCTTTTTCAAGCGCCTGCATCAATTTTTCTACTTGCAATGGATTCGGTAAGTAAGTAGGTTGGTATCCCGGTAAATCAATTGTATCGGGATGTACCACATCCGTATGCGCAATTCCAATGTCTTTTGGAATATCAATTACAACAGGGCCTTTTCGACCGGTTGTCGCAATATGAAATGCTTCATTTACAATTCGTGGTAAGTCACGCACATCGCGCACTTGGTAATTGTATTTTGTAATCGGAATGGTTAGCCCAATCATATCAGCCTCTTGGAAGGCGTCTTTACCAATTCCCGGCGTATGAACTTGGCCAGTAAAAACGACTAAAGGAATTGAATCGCTCATGGCATCAGCAATTCCAGTTAGCACGTTCGTAGCACCAGGCCCACTTGTCACAACAACAACGCCTGGTTTGCCCGTCACTTTCGCATAACCTTCCGCCGCATGAATGGCACCTTGTTCGTGTCTTGCCAAAATATGCGGAATATTGCAGTCATAAAATCCATCGTAAAGCGGTAGAACGGCACCACCCGGATAGCCAAAAATCATTTCAACGTTTTGTTTATTCAAGGCATCAATTAGCAGTTCGGCGCCTGTTTTTGCTGCCGTGTCGCTTACTTCGTTTTTTAGCATCTTCATCACCTCGTTTTAATCTAATAAGTCTTCTGGAATTTGCATAACGCCGCCTGTATGAGCCGATGTGACGAGCGCTGTGTAACGAGCCAAATAACCCGTTTTTACTTTTGCTTTAAAAGGTTGTAGTTCTTGTTTGCGCGCTTCAAGTTCGGCATCTGACACGTCCACGTTTAGCGTTCTGTTCGGCAAGTCGATGATAATTTGGTCACCGTCCCGAACGAGTGCAATCGGACCACCCGCTGCTGCTTCTGGTGAAATATGACCGACGGCAATGCCGCGAGTTGCTCCGGAAAATCTACCGTCTGTGATGAGCGCCACATCTTTACCAAGTCCGCGACCAACGATAGAAGAGGTTGGTGCGAGCATTTCTGGCATTCCCGGACCGCCTTTTGGTCCTTCATAGCGAATGACCACGACGTGACCTTCTTTTACGGTATGATTATCAATCGCTTCAACCGCTTCATCGTGTGAACTAAAGCAAATCGCTTCGCCTTTAAACACTTGAACGGACGGATCTACACCGCCGACTTTAATCGCCGCTCCTTTTGGTGCAATGTTGCCAAAGAGAATGGATAACCCGCCAACAGGGCTATAAGGATCTTCTTTCGGATGAATGACTTTTTCATTTTTGATTGCCGCATCCGCTACATTTTCGCGAATCGTTTTGCCCGTTACCGTGATTCGGTCAGGGTGAATCGCATTTTCAAGTTCCACAAGTTCTTTCACTATGGCAGAAACGCCACCAGCCTCATGAACATCGTGCATCGAATAGGCGGAAGACGGGGCGATTTTTGAAAGGTAGGGTACACGAGCTGCAATATCATTAATTCGCTCAAGCTCATAATCGATGCCTGCTTCATTAGCAAGCGCGAGCGTGTGCAGTACCGTGTTGGTTGAACCGCCCATCGCCATATCAAGCGCAAACGCATCATCAATGGCATCCTTCGTAACAATATCTCTTGGACGAATGTCCTTTTTAACCAAATCCATCAAATGAAAAGCCGATTTCCGAATCAGTTCGCGCCGGTCATCTGAAACTGCGAGTGTCGTCCCGTTACCCGGAAGAGCAAGACCAAGAATTTCCATCAGACAATTCATGGAGTTGGCAGTGAACATTCCTGCGCATGAACCGCAAGTTGGACACGCGTTTTTTTCCATATCTAAAAATTCTTCTTTCGACATCGAGCCTTCTTTAAATGATCCAACAGCTTCAAAAACGGAGGAGAGCGTTAACGCTTTTCCGGTTGCTGAAAGACCAGCTTTCATCGGGCCACCTGAACAAAAAATAGCGGGGACGTTTGTCCGAACTGATGCGAGCAACATGCCGGGCGTAATTTTATCGCAATTCGGAATATAAAACACGCCATCAAACCAGTGCGCATTAATAACAGTTTCTGCCGCATCCGCAATGATTTCGCGACTCGGTAGGGAATAACGCATACCAATATGTCCCATCGCAATCCCATCATCTACACCAATCGTATTGAACTCAAATGGAATACCGCCAGCTTCGCGAATAGCTTCCTTCGCCACATCTGCAAGTTCACGTAAATGTACGTGACCCGGAACAATATCAATATATGAATTACAGATTGCAATGAATGGCTTATTCATGTCACCCGGGCTTTTTAGTTGCCCCGTTGCATGCAGCAAGCTTCTTGCCGGTGCTTGTTCAACACCTTTTTTGATTTTATCACTTCGCATTTTTCTACCCCTTTTCCTACCATAAATTTTCTAAGCAGAATTTTGTGAATTTACTAAACAATAAATGTATGCTAGCTATCTTTTCAAAAGAAAAAGCACCCCAATTTTGTTCCAAACAAAATGGGATGCTTTGAAAGAATCCCATTTAGTAATTCTAAACAGGACTCGAAACCGCTTGAAATCGCGAATTCAAAGTCCTGCTAGAGTAATAAAATTGTAATGACGGCATTAAATGATACTTGTTTCATGGTCATTAACTCCTTTTAATCAAAATGGGATATAGCATTCATAATTTACCACATCAAAGCTTTAAATCTAGCAAGTGATGTAATGTTATAATTAAATATAAACGTGTTGCTCGTAGAAGTCAACAGTTATTTGAAAATTTTCTGTCAGTTTAGACGATTCAATAATTGAGAATAGAAAAATGATAAATTAGTACCAGGTATAACAATCCACCTATAACTTAAAAGAAAACGCTTTCTCGATGAAAATAAAAAAAGAAAACAGAATAGTTTTACTTTTTGATTAAAATTATTATATTTTTATCACGATGGACCCAAAAGTATACAAGTGGAGCTTTTTTTGATAAGTTTAAATTAGTAAATTTGATGAGGAAAGCAAGGGAATAAAATGGAACCTTTGGAAACAAGACGGTTGCTTTTAATTGAATATACATTTGAAATGATTGAGGCCACAATTAAAGGTATTTCAGAGCTCGAAAAAGTGACGGGATACGATGTTTCAGAAGAATGGCCGGGAATCGATTTCTTTTTTTATTTACCATATGTTCTGGAAAATGTGAAAAACAAACCTGAGATGACAAAGTGGACAAAACTTGTTGTCTTAAAAGAAGAAGGCATTGTAATCGGTGAAATTGGTGGGCAAGGGAATCCCGACGAAACAGGAGAAATTGAGCTCGGATACAGCATTGTAGAAAGCTATCAAGGCCATGGATACATGAAAGAGGCGTTAGCTGAAATGGTTTTGTGGCTTGTCGCGCAGAAAAAAATAACCCGCATTTTTGCGCGGTCATTTGAGCATAATTTAGCTTCGATACATGTTTTACAAGGCACCGGCTTTAAATACCGAGAAGGTCACGATGAAATGCAACTAGGCGGGAAAATTACACTTTGGGAGCTGGATCAAACATGATGATAATTCCTTCTGGGAAACCTAAGATATGGGATAAAAATCCAAAATATGGTTCTTGTCAGGCAAGAAAAGCATACACTGGAACGTTTCATAAACTCTGTCAGGCTTACGCAGAAAAATTTGCAGATGAATACGTGATTTTGTCCCCAAAATACGGATTCCTGCACCCAAATGATACCCTTTTGAAAACATATGATGTCCGTTTCAATCAAAAAGGCGTCACAGCTGAAACTATTCAACTAGACGCACTAAAAGCGCAGTGGCGCGCATTAAAACTTGAAAATCAAGAATCAATTATTCTACTTGGTGGCAAAAAATATGGTCCGCTTCTGGAACAAATCACAGGTGGTACGCAGCAATTTGTGCAGCCACTCATTGGCTACTCGGGAATTGGCGTGATGCAGGCAAAATTGAAACAAGCCATTTTGTCCAATCAGCCGTTAAATGCGTGTGAGCATGAATAAAGCGGCTGTAATTAATAAGAAAAGTACGCCCATATTGACGTTTTTTCGAATGAAAAAGTAAAGTGATTGAATTAGCATTAGCGCGCATAATGCGACAACAACTATGTGTAACATCTTTTAAACCTCCTATGCTAATTTAAAATTTCTTTGATTTTGTCTAAAAGGGAGCGTTTCTCTGTGTTTTCAGGTTCCTTTTGCTCCGCATGTAAATGGACGTCTTCGATATTCACTTCTTTTGTATCGGCTAAAACGAGATAAATATCGGTATCCTCTTCTTCACGTGACACAATTGAAAACTCGTGTTTCGTTCGTTCAGCAATTTGGATATATGGCCGAAGCAGCGCGTATCCAAGTGCGCCATTTAAAAGTAATTTGGAACCTTCATACGTGAGAACCTTTTCTTCTAGTTCAGGCAACATTTTTTTAGAAAGAACTTCACTTTTATTTAACGCAACAATGACGCGTTCTCGGTACGTTCCCAAATATTTCTTTTTTTCTGCTGGATTCAATTCTTTCGGACCATATAACCCGTTGTCGATGTAGTCTTGCAAATTATCAGCCATTTTACAACTGCTCCTTTAAGATTATTCTCTTTCATTTTAGCATGTGCCCATTTAAATTCAAGCTTGAATAATCAATTTGCACTTTATTTTTAACTTCTAGGTATGATATAATTTTTATAACTACGTTTTGTAGTATAAGTTAGGGCAATCTAAAAAAATACATAAGATGAGGCTTAGAAAGTATGCTAGGCGTATATTTTCTTTTTAGTCAAAAAAGAAAGCAAGAGGTGTAAGCTTAATGAAAAGCTGGAGTGAATTTTTAGAGCAGGAAGCGAATGAAACTTATTTTGTCGAACTGATGGAAAAAGTTGGTGTGGCACGTCGTTTAGGAAATGTTTATCCACCTGAAGAAGATATGTTTTCCTGTTTTAAATTATGCCCATATGAAAAGACTAAAGTGGTCATTATCGGGCAAGATCCGTATCACCGCGCGGGGCAGGCGCATGGACTTAGTTTCTCGGTTAAACCGGGGCAAAAAATTCCGCCTAGCTTGCGAAATATGTATAAAGAGTTGAAAACGGACTTAAATATTGATGCGCCAAATCATGGTTATTTAGGTGGTTGGGCGGAGCAAGGTGTTTTGATGATGAACACAAGTTGGAGCGTTCAGGAAGGGGCGGCGGGAAGCCATAAATCATACGGCTGGGCTACTTTCACGAAAAGAGTGTTAGCTGAACTAAATGATTACCCCGAACCACTTGTGTTTATTCTTTGGGGCAACCACGCTCAAAAGGTAGCAGAAGGTGTGACGAATCCAAAACATTATTTAATTAAAGGAACACACCCATCACCACTTGCGGCAAATGGTGGATTTTTTGGAAGCCAACCATTTTCAAAAGCAAATGACTTTCTCGAAAAATCTGGGCGCGGGAAAATTGATTGGGCCCTCCAAAATATAAACAGCTAAGGGAAGTAATGATAAGATTAGAGGCATTAAATTCCCAAATGGAGCCAAAAACAGAAGCAGAGCTTTTGCGATTAGCCATAAAAGTGCGGACAATGTTTAAAAACAAGCGGCGAGGATTTAATTCCTCGCCGCTTGTTTTTTATTCTTCATGAACTTTAAACCAGCTAAAGCCATCCTTAGCGAGTAGTTCATCTGCTTCATCTGGCCCCATCGTGCCAGGTTTATAATTCGGGAAGTGTCCCTTCGTGTTTTTCCAAACATCTGCCACGTGATCGATGAAATTCCAAGATAGACTTACCTCATCCCAATGTGAGAAGTAAGTGGCATCACCACGTAAGCAGTCTAAAATGAGTTTTTCGTATGCTTCTGGTGTGTTCATTCCGTCTGGAGAAGAATGAGCGTAGTTTAAATTAATCGGCATGGTTTCCATACCTTGACCAGGCTTTTTAACATTAAGATGTAAAGTGATACCTTCATTAGGTTGGATATGAATGACGAGCACATTGCCGCCTAGTGACATATCGCTACCAAAAAGGTTCATTGGGACGTTTTTAAAGTGAATCGCAATTTGTGTAGCTTTGGCAGCTAAACGTTTACCAGTTCGGATATAGAACGGGACGCCAGTCCAGCGGAAATTATCAATTAATAGTTTCGCCGCGACAAACGTTTCGGTATTGGAGTCTGGATTCACATTGTCTTCTTCGCGGTAACCTTTTAAATCTTTACCAAATGCGTGACCAGAACCGTATTGCCCACGAATGAAGTTTTCTAACACTTCTTCACCTTCATAAACGCGAAGAGAACGTAGTGCTCGTACTTTTTCATGACGAATTTCTTTGGTGGAAAGTTTAATAGGCGGTTCCATAGCAAGTAAGGAAACAATTTGCAAAATATGGTTTTGCACCATATCGCGGAGTGCACCACTTTCATCATAGTAACGCCCGCGGTCTTCAACACCTAAAACTTCACTTAGCGTAACTTGAATATTGTCAATATAACGATTATTCCAAAGTGATTCGATAATAGAATTAGCGAAGCGAATAACGGAAATATTTTGAATCATTTCTTTCCCTAAGTAATGGTCAATACGGTAGATTTCATCTTCATGAAAAGCTTCACGAAGGGAATCATTTAATTCATGAGCACTTTCTAAGTCATGCCCAAACGGTTTTTCAATAATTAAACGATGGAAACCTTTCGTATCAACAAAGCCTTCAGATTTGATGCGGCTTGCAATAATGCCGAAAAAGTTCGGCGCCATAGCTAAGTAGAAAATACGATTGCCAGCTAAATCATATTTTTGATCAAGTTCATCTGACAATGTTTTAAGCGAAACGTAGGACTCTTTATTGGTGACATCATGTGACTGATAGTAAAAATGACTAGCAAATTCATCTGCTTCAGCACTTGAAGCGGCAATATCTTGAATTGATTCTTTCACCTTATCTCGAAAGAAATCATTACTCCATTCCCGGCGCGCAGTTCCAATTACAGCAAAATTTTTCTTTAAATAGCCTTTGCTAAATAAATGATATAGCGAAGGGTAAAGTTTTCGATTTGCTAAATCTCCCGTACCGCCAAAAATTGTAATCAAAGCTTTTTGTTCTAAATTATCTGTCATACGCACTTACCCTCTTTCTCGTTTCTGCTTTAACAAGGATTACATAAATCCATTCGAGCACAAAAAGCTCTATAGCTCCATACTATTTTATCCATTAAAGTATGTTTGTGCAACTGTTTGAACTAGAAAAAGAATGTGAATTTAAAATGAAAACGTTTTATTTCGAGAATTCATTTCATTTTTGAAGGAGTATGATAAAATGGAACATATTGATTTAGAAAGTTGGGAGAAAAATGGAACTTATTTTTCTTGGGACAGGTGCGGGAGTGCCTTCAAAAAATCGCAACGTCACATCAATTGCCATTTCCATGTTAAATGAGCGAAATGCGATTTGGCTGTTTGATTGCGGAGAAGGGACGCAGCATCAAATTTTGCGCAGTTCAATTCGGCTAAGCAAACTTGAAAAAATTTTTATTACACATTTACACGGCGACCATATTTTTGGTTTGCCCGGTCTTTTAAGCAGCCGTTCATTTCAAGGCGGAGAAACAGAATTGACAGTTTATGGTCCGACGGGCATAGCTGCCTTTATCGAAAATTCTTTGGAACTTAGTGGTTCTCATTTGACCTACCCACTTCAGGTCATAGAAGTTGAACCAGGCGAAATTTTCCGCGACAATCAGTGGCAAGTTGTTTGTGATGAGCTCGATCACGGCATTTCGAGCTTTGGTTACCGGTTGGTTGAGGCGGATAAGCCGGGGACACTTGATGCCGCACGACTTAAGCAGGAAGGGGTTCCGGCAGGGCCACTTTATCAGGAATTAAAGCAAGGAAAAAAAGTGGCGCTTCCTGACGGTCGAATGATTGATGGTGAGGCGTTTATTGGGCCAAAACAAAAAGGGCGCATTATTGCGATTTTTGGTGATACGAGGCCACAAGAGAACGAGCGAGCGTTAGCGGAAAATGCAGATATCGTTGTGCATGAAGCGACGTTTGAAGCGTCTAAAGAAGAGATGGCGAAAGAATACATGCATTCAACGACAACCGATGCGGCCAAGCTTGCCCAAATTGCTGGCGCGAAACATCTTATTTTGACGCATATTAGCTCGCGGTACGACAAGGAAGCCAGTTTACAGCTTTGCGACGAGGCGCGTGAAGTGTTTCCAAATACGGATATCGCCGAAGACTTTGCTAGTTTTACTATTTAGGAGGCAAAAATGAATTCTTTTTTAAAAGGAAAAACGGTTCTAATAACGGGCGCTTCAAGCGGTCTTGGCGAAAATTTAGCCCATTATGCGGCGAAATCAGAAGCGAGTGTTATTTTGATTGCGCGAAATGCGGCTAAGCTTACCGAAATTAGTGCGCGTATTGAACGTGACTACCAAGTCAGTACACACGTCTACCCGCTCGATGTGACAGATTTTCTTGCTATGGAACAAATAATCAAAGAAATTTTACAGGCTCACGATATCGACGTGCTAATCAATTGCGCTGGCTTTGGTCTGTTTGAAACGGCAGAAAACACTCCGTTTGAAACGGTGGAAGCGATGTTTGATACGAATGTTTTGGGACTCATTCGCTTGACGCAACTTTTTATTCCGCATTTCAAGGAAAAACGAAGCGGGCATATTGTAAATATTGCTTCTCAAGCCGGCAAAATTGCGACGCCAAAATCGAGTGCGTATGCGGCAACCAAATTTGCGGTGTTAGGCTATTCAAATGCGTTAAGGATGGAACTAAAGGCGGACAACATTAAGGTGACAACGGTGAATCCTGGACCGATTGCGACAAACTTTTTTGACCTTGCAGATGAATCAGGAGAGTATTTAAAAAGCGTAGGATTTTTCGTTTTAAAACCCGAAAAAGTAGCTGAAAAAACAATCCGAATCATTGGGAAAAATCGGCGCGAGGTGAATTTGCCATTTTTGATGAACATAGGGACAAGAATTTATCAAGTAATGCCGAGTGTCGTCGAGTTTTTTGGGCGAAATGCTTTCATGAAAAAATGACGCCATATTAGGCGTTTTTTTTCTTGAAAAAAATTAAGATTCTGGTATAATGGAAATAGAACAAACGTTCGTTTTCAGAGGGGTGGCTTAACATGGATGTGAGCAGAAAGATAATTCATATTGATATGGATGCGTTTTATGCTTCTGTTGAGCAACGCGACCATCCTGAGTACCGCGGGAAACCGCTTATAATCGGCGGCGATCCAAACAAGCGCGGTGTTGTTTCGACCTGTTCTTATGAAGCGCGTAAATTTGGTGTACACTCTGCAATGCCCACAAAACAAGCAGTTAAGCTATGCCCAGAAGGGATTTTCATTCATGGAAACATGGAGCACTATATGGAAATCTCTAGCCAAATTCGCGATATTTTCAGACGCTATACGGACATCATTGAGCCGCTCTCGTTGGACGAGGCGTATTTAGATGTGACAGAAAATAAAAAAAACATGACTTCCGCAACACTTATCGCAAGGGAAATCCAATATGCGATATACAATGAATTAGGCCTCACTTCGTCTGCTGGAGTGTCCTACAATAAATTTATTGCTAAAATAGCATCCGATTATAAAAAGCCAGCCGGTCTGACAGTCGTCCCGCCAGAAAAAGCTGAACAATTTTTAGAAACTATTCCCATTGACAAATTTTATGGAGTAGGAAAAGTAACTTCCGAAAAAATGCATCGTTTAGGCATAAAAACGGGTAAAGACTTAAAAGCATGGAGTGAATGGGATTTGATTCGAGAGTTCCATAAACATGGCTACTACTTGTATCGCCACGTGCGAGGTCGTTCGAATAACATTGTTAATCCGCATCGTGACCGTAAATCAGTTGGGAAAGAAACCACTTTCGAACGAAATGTTTTAAATGAAGCTCTGCTTGAAAAAAGTTTAATGCGGTTTGCGGAAAAGATTGAAACGCGACTACTTAAAATCCAAAAGCACGGAAAAACGGTAGTCTTAAAACTGCGATATAGTGATTTCACGACGATAACAAAACGGATGACGCTTACCGATTATATCCATGATCGCCAAATGATATACGAAGCCGGAGCCGCGCTACTAAATGATGTTTATGATGGTAAAGAAGCTATTCGTCTAATCGGTTTGACCGTCACAAACTTAAAACCCATTCATTTTGAAAATATGCGCCTAGAAGGTATATAAAAGGAGGAGTATATGGTTACAATTCGCGTTGCTGAAAAAAAGGATGCCGAAAATATTATTCGTTATTTAAACGGTGTTGGGGGAGAAACTTCATTTTTAACTTTTGGGAAAAATGAATTTTTAGTTTCCCGTTCAGACGAAGAAGCCATCATCGAAGATTATTTTTATCATCAAAAGGCTTGTATGCTCGTGGCTTATGAACATGATGAGCTAATTAGCGTTGGGCTTGTGATTGTGCCGCCTAAAGAGCGAATGGCGCACCGCGGGGAGATTTCACTTTCTGTGAAAAAAGCGTTTTGGGGACAAGGAATCGGCTCGCAAATGCTGGAGGCGCTTGTCCATTCGGCCGAAACAGCCGGTCTGCACATTTTGACGCTTGAAGTTGTGAGTGAGAACCGAGCTGCCTTTCTGTTATATAAAAAATTCGGATTTAATGTGGCGGGGGAGTATCCCGATTATTTCCGCGTTCACGACAAGTTCTATGCGGTGACACTAATGTACCGCACATTAAAAAACTAGGCTTTGAGATTCCAAAGCCTAGTTTTGCGCGACACGTTTAAGTTATAGTATTTTTAACGTAATTCAATTAAACGATCTTTTAGTTCTTGTTCCATAGAAACGAGTTCTTTTTCTGCTGCAGCACGTTTAGCACGGCCTTCTTGTTGAATTTTAAGTGTTTCTTGCAGTGTTTCAATTAAACTTGATTGCGTATGTTTAAGCGTTTCGATATCCACGATACCTCTTTCGTTTTCACGCGCAGTTTCAATCGCGTTTGTTTTCAGCATGTCAGCATTGCGTTTCAGAAGTTCATTTGTCGTTTCAGAAACTTGACGTTGTGCTTCAACTGCTTGTTGTTGTCTTAAAAGTGTTAAGGCAATCGCCACTTGGTTTTTCCAAAGCGGAATAGCCGTCATAATGGACGATTGAATTTTTTCAGCTAACGCTTGGTTCGTATTTTGGATTAAACGAATTTGCGGTGCTTGTTGAATCGTAATCTGCCGACTAAGTTTTAAGTCATGCACACGTTTTTCAAGACGGTCAGCAAATTGCGTCAAATCATTCACTTCTTGGAAATCCATTTGATCGCCAGTTTCTTCAGCTTTTTTGCGAAGTTCAGGCAACAACTTATCATTGATTTCTTCAAGCTTCAATTCGCCAGCCGCGATATAAATATTCAAAGCTTGAAAATAATCTTTATTTTTATCATAAAGTTGCTCTAAGAAGGAGTTATCTTCCATCAAGCGTTTTTTCGAATGCTCTAGTTTTAAAGCAATTCGGTCGATTTGGGTGCCAATTTTTTGATATTTTGACGTGATTTCATTAATCGATTGTTTCACACGGTGAAACATTTTTGTGAAAATATTTTTATTGCGTGCAGCAAGCTCGTCTGGATCAGCTTCTTGCAGTCGATACATCAAGTCGCTAATGATATCCCCAATCGGACCAACATCTTGCTTCTGCACGTGGGCGAGCATTGAGTGCGAAAAATCATGAAGTTTCGCTTGAGCAGGTGCACCGTATCCAAGAATGGCCGCCTGATTTCCCGCATCAATTTGTTTGCTCAGTTCAAGAGCCTGACGTTTATTGCTTTCGGGAAGCATATCTACGAGGCGAGGCGCCGCGTCATTTTCGCTATTCGTAATGCTCGTGTTTTTTGTATCATCCATTCCGAATGGATTGCTAAGTAAATCATCTAATGTATGATTCATATCTTTCTCAAGTAATTCAGTTTGATTTAATTCTTTTTTTTCACTGTTCTCACTCATGTTTCGAGCTCCTTTCGAACTTTTGTTTTTGCTTGGAAATTGAGTTTTTAGCAACTTCAAGCTCAAAATCAAGACTGTTAACATCTTGATTAAGGAGTGTAAACAAATCCTTTTCAATCACACGGCTCAAATCATTTAAAAGTGAGCGAGTGTCTGACAAAGTTTGATAGATTTTTTTATCTTTAACAGGTTGGCTCTCAAGAAAAGCATATTTCTCAGTAAGTTCTACAAGTGAATCAAGGTGGGAGAAGAAGAAATCTTCCGCTTCGTAAAAACGTTTTGGTTCATCTTTTACAATCCCATAGATTCTTTTCGCCAGTTGAAGTGTTTTGTTACGTTCTTGAAAAGAATAGAGTCCTTTATTTGTAGACATGATTTTTTGAAGGCGCATTATTTTAAGACGCGCTTCCTCTAAATTTGAGCGAATATATTTGAATTCTTTTTTTGTTAAACCTGTCTTTTCGGTTAAAGCTTGGTCACCTGCTTTTGCAGAAAAGAAAAACAGAATAGAAGCTACAGCAATGGTGATTAAAGCAATCAGAAGCCAGCTACTCTTTAAGATGGCTGAAAGAATACCGAATAACACGATGACGATAAAAATGGAACCTGTAAACGCCATAATCTTTTTAAATGTAGTCATTGTTTATCTTCTCCTTCAGATACCTATTCTAAAAAATAAATTTATGTAATCTCTTGGGATTACTTACTTTCATTATACAAGATTTTTTCTTTTTAGAAAGGATGTTTGATTTGACTTCATCATACCATAATTGAAGAAATGATGTTATCAGTCGTGCGATGTAAATTCATCTCGGACCAAATTTTATGTTAAAATATATAAATAGAAAGAAGGTGCTCTAAATGAAGGATTTAGAAGAAAAAACAATTAGTGAGGAAACCATTTTTAAAGGACGTGTTGTGGAGCTTTCTGTAGCAGATGTGCGCCTTCCAAACGGTAAAATCGCGAAAAGAGAGCTCATTAAACATCCGGGAGCAGTGGGGATTATTCCGATTACACACGATGGGAAAATTGTTATGGTCGAGCAATATCGTAAACCTTTAGAGAAAACAGTCGTTGAAATTCCAGCAGGTAAAATGGAAGTAAATGAACCAAAAGAAGAAACAGCACAACGTGAACTAGAAGAAGAAACAGCACAACGTGAACTAGAAGAAGAAACAGGCTATAAGGCAAGTGGACTAGAGTTATTAACTTCTTTTTACACGGCACCAGGCTTTGCTGATGAAATTATCCATATTTATGTCGCACGAGGCTTACATAAACAAAATAAACCTTTAGCCCAAGATGATGATGAATTTATCAATGTTTTAGAAGTCACTTTAGATGAAGCCAAGCAATTAATTGAAGAAGCTTCAATTTGCGATGCCAAAACAATGTTTGCAATTCAATATTTAGAGTTAGAACAATTAAAAGCAGAAGAACAGTAAAAGGTTGGGAAAATGTTATGCCCCGAAAAGTTAGATTTTAGGTCTAACTTTTTTTGGTGGCTCAAAATTCCCAACCTTTTTTAGTGCATAAAATGCTCGTGATGTGTGCTAACCATTGCTTCTGGCGCCGCATTTGGATCCAAATATTTTTTCGCGCTATTGACAGCAATTGGACCTTCGTGAAGCCCCGCTGCAATAATTCGAATTTTTCTCGGATAGCAGGCGACATCGCCGCAAGCATAAATACCTGGCACAGTCGTCTGCATTTCTTTGTCGACTGTTATGCCCCATTCTTCAGTTGCAAATCCCCAGTCACGCATCGTACCAATATCGACTTCAACGCCGTGATTGACAAAAACCGCATCGCACATAACTTTTTTATTTTCCCCAGAATGCTTACAAGTTAATTCAATTTCTTTCAAATTTTCATCACCATGTAAGCTTGTAATCTCGTGGTGCAAATGTGTCGTAATACCAGAAGAATGAACGGCTTTCGCGCGTTCCTCATAGCCTTTGAAGTCATCGCCACGGTAAATAAGTTCAACACTTTTAGCAATCGGAAGAAGCATCAATGCTGCATCAAGCGCCGCATCGCCACCTCCTGAAATGACGACTTTCTTATCTCTAAGCTTTTCCAAATCGCGCAAATGATAGTGAATCTGTGCTGGGAAATTTTCCGCAAAACGAGCTTCGAGCGGATTCATTTTGTAAGTCCCACTACCAACTGCAATAATAATCGTTTTGGTTAAATGAACGGTCCCGTCGTCCGTCTTAATATAGAAAGTGCCATCATTTTGTTTGACGACAGACGTTGCGCGGGTGTTTAAAACAAAGGTCGGATTAAACGTTTCCGCCTGTTTCTTAAAATTAGCGACTAAATCAGCACCGAGAATTTCAGGGATGCCGCCAATATCATGAATCAGCTTTTCAGGATAGAAGTAGCGAATTTTGCCGCCAACATCTGGTTCAGCATCAATAATTTTTGTTTTCATAGAACGAAGACCGCTATAAAATGCGGCATATAGACCGACTGGGCCGCCACCAATTATGGTGACATCAAATAGAGATGGCTTCAACATGATCAAGCTCCCTTACAACATCTTTAATTTCACAACCGTTACAAGTTTCATATGGCAGGCAAAGCGGTACGCCGCTTCTAGGGTCCATTAAAATATCGGCTTTAATATTAAAAACATCTTCTAAAATTTCGCAAGTCATCACTTCTTGAGGTGTTCCGCTTGCGGCAACTTGCCCGTTTTTGATGGCAATCATATGTTCAGCGTACCGTGAAGCATGGTTTAAATCATGTACGACCATAACGATGGTACGATTTTCAGTTTGATTTAACTGCTTCAAAATGTTCATCACATCTAATTGGTGTGTCATATCTAAAAAGGTAGTAGGTTCATCTAAAAATAAAATGGATGTATCTTGTGCAAGTGCCATCGCTATCCAAGCGCGTTGTCTTTGACCACCAGATAAGTTTTCAATAGGGCGGTCTTTAAACTCTTCAAGATTCGTCATTTTAAGCGCCCATTCAATCATATGTTGATCCTCTTTACTGCTGATTTTAAAACCAGTTTGATGAGGACTGCGGCCATAAGCAATGAGTTCATAAACCGTTAAGCCGCCGGGAGCTGTCGGATTTTGTGGCAAGATGGCAAGTTCCTTCGCAATTTGCTTTGTCGCGACTTGATGGATTTTTTTACCATCTAAAATGACATGTCCTTTACTTGGTTTCATAAGGCGAGACATTGTTTTTAAAATGGTAGATTTTCCAGAACCATTTGCGCCAACTAGGGCGGTAATTTTTCCCTTAGGAATAGATATATTTAATGAGTCAACAATAATTCGTTTATCATAAGCAATTTGCAGGTTTTCTGTATATAAGTTTTGCATAAAATCACTCCATTTATTTTAGTGATAATGATTCTCAATGAATTTAGTATAGACGTTTTAGGCGTAACTTTCAAGGCAAACTTTTAGGAAGTAAAAATTATAAATAATAATAATTATAAATAATCTTGATTTTTACTGTAAATGATAATCACTATAGACAGTTTTTGTAAATTATGTTATCGTTATAAACATAGTTATCTGAATGGAAATGCGGATATTTTTAGAGTGTTGAAATGTGAAGATACTCATTTCTAAATAATAATAATTCTAAATAATGGTTTCTGATTGAGAATATTTATTTTTAAAGGGAGGCGTCTATATGGAAGGTCGCATTAAACGAATTAAGGCTCAGCTTCATGATGCGAGTTATAAATTAACGCCGCAACGTGAAGCGACAGTTCGTGTTTTGCTGGAAAATGAAAAAGATCATTTAAGTGCAGAAGAAGTCTTTTTACGTGTGAAGAATATCGCGCCTGATACGGGCCTTGCAACGGTTTATCGGACGCTCGAACTTTTAACGGAGCTGCGTGTTGTCGATAAAATTAATTTTGGTGATGGCGTATCGCGTTATGATTTGCGTAAAGAAGGTGCCAAGCATTTCCATCATCACCTTGTTTGCTTAGAATGCGGATCGGTGGAAGAGATTCAAGAAGACTTGCTTGAAGATGTCGAGAAAATAATTGAACAGCGCTGGAATTTTCTTATTAAAGACCATCGTTTAACGTTTCAAGGTGTTTGTTCAGACTGCAAGAAAAAAAGCAAGAAATAGTTTGGGACTGCTACAAGAATGTAGTAGTTCTTTTTTAATTATATGAAAAAAACAACAATTTCGGAGTGAGCAGATAAAAGTTCACCAGAAAAGGGTTTCATGTTAAAATGAATGGGCAGGAGGCGAGAAAATGAACGATTTAATTGAGGATTTTTTGCATTTTTTATCTGTTGAACGTGGTTTATCGATGAATACGCTTGCTGCCTATAAACGCGACTTGCTTTACTTTGCGAACTTCTACAAGGAAAAATCAAACGATGATGATTTTGAAAAGGTTGGGCGTGAAGATATTGTGGCATTTATTAGTGTGGCTAGAAATGACGGGAAGTCGCCGCGTACGGTGGCACGTTACATTGCATCACTTCGTTCGTTTTTTCATTTTTTACTTCATGATGGTAAAATTAAAGGCGATCCAATGATCCAAATTGAGACGCCAAAACAAGCGCAAAGTTTACCTAAAGTGCTTAGTCTTGCAGAGGTTGAGAAGCTGCTAGATGCGCCAAATACGAATACGCCGCTTGGCTTGCGCGACCAAGTGATGCTTGAGGTGCTTTATGCGACAGGGCTTCGTGTTACTGAGCTGGTGCAACTTAAAATGGATGACCTTCACTTACATATGGGCTTTATTCAAACGATTGGAAAAGGGAACAAAGAGCGTATCATTCCACTTGGGAAAACGGCGACAACGGTTTTGGAAGAATATTTGCGAAACGGTCGACCAAAACTTAGGAAGTCTTCTAATCGAAATGATTTTGTCTTTTTGAATCATCACGGAAACGGGCTTACAAGGCAAGGGTTTTGGAAAATTTTGAAACAACTTGCGAAAAAGACGGGCATTGAAAAACCGATTACCCCGCATACGTTACGGCATTCATTTGCGACACACTTACTTGAAAACGGGGCAGATTTGCGTTCTGTTCAAGAACTGCTTGGTCATTCAGATATTTCGACGACACAAATTTATACACATGTAACAAAGGCGCGTTTAAAAGATGTCTACAAAGAGTTTCATCCGCGCGCATAAATTATAGAAGGGCGATGAGGAAATGGTTGAAAAGTTTAAACGTATTCACGTTGTTGTGATGGATTCAGTTGGGATTGGTGAGGCGCCGGATGCGGCCGAATTTGACGATTTTGGTGTCGATACATTTGGTCATATTGCTGAACACATGAAAGGCTTACACATGCCAGAAATGGGCAAACTGGGCCTCTCCAACATTGAACCCGTTTTAGGCATAGAAAAAGAAGAGAAACCACTTGCCTACTTTACGAAAATGCAAGAAGCGTCGCGTGGGAAAGACACGATGACCGGGCACTGGGAAATTATGGGGCTGTATATTGATACGCCTTTCCGTGTATTTCCTGACGGCTTTCCGGATGCGCTAATTAAGCAGATTGAAGATAAGACGGGGCGGAAAGTAATTGGCAATAAACCTGCGAGCGGTACGGAAATTTTAGATGAGCTCGGCGAGGAACAAATGAAAACCGGCGCACTAATTGTGTACACATCTGCTGATTCGGTGCTGCAAATTGCGGCGCATGAGGATATTATCCCGCTTGAAGAGCTTTACGAAATCTGTGAGTTTTGTCGAGAAATTACGCTTGACGACCCTTACATGCTAGGCCGAATTATTGCACGACCTTATGTCGGGGAACCAGGCGCGTTTAAACGGACGGCGAATCGCCACGACTACGCACTTAAGCCATTTAAACCAACTGTTATGAATGCGCTAAAAGACGGCGGAAAGGATGTCATTGCGATTGGCAAGATTTCCGATATTTTTGACGGGGAAGGTGTCACAGAATCCATCCGTACGAAGTCTAATATGGACGGAATGGACCAACTTGTACAAGTTTTAGACAAACCGTTTGAAGGTATGAGTTTTCTCAATTTAGTTGATTTTGACGCGTTATTCGGTCATCGCCGCGATCCAGAAGGCTACGGACGTGCACTTGAAGAATTCGATGCACGACTTCCAGAAGTATTTGAAAAAATGGCGGAAGACGATTTATTAATGATTACAGCGGATCATGGAAATGATCCCACTTACCGCGGCACCGATCATACGCGTGAATATGTACCACTTCTTGTGTATTCCAAACGCTTTAAAGATGGCGGAAAAGCGTTACCACTTCGCGAAACTTTTGCAGACTTAGGTGCAACGGTTGCTGAAAACTTCGCTGTTAAAATGCCTGAATATGGTAAAAGTTTTTTACACGACTTAAAATAATAGAAAAGAAGGAGTAAAGACATGAGCACTCAAAAAGTGAACGAAGCAGTAGCAAAAATTAGAGAAAGTTATCAAGAACGTCCAACAATTGGACTCATTCTCGGTTCCGGGTTAGGCGTTTTGGCAGATGAAATTGTAAATCCTGTTCAATTATCTTATGATCAAGTGCCACATTTCCCAGTTTCAACGGTAGAAGGGCATGCTGGCCAATTTGTTTTCGGTGAACTTCAAAATAAGCGAGTTGTTGCGATGCAAGGACGCTTTCACTTTTATGAAGGTTATTCCATGCAAGACGTTACGTTCCCTGTTCGCGTGATGAAGGAGCTTGGCGTCGAAATTTTGATTGTGACAAATGCGGCTGGCGGTGTGAACGAGCTTTACAAAGCGGGCGATTTGATGCTGATTTCCGACCATATTAATTTTACGGGAACCAATCCTCTTATTGGAAAAAATGAAGACCATTTTGGCCCCCGCTTTCCGGATATGTCAGAAGCATATCAACTTTCGTTACGCGAAACAGCAAGAAAACTGGCAAACAAATTGGAAATTAACATTCAAGAAGGCGTCTATGCAGGCTTCAGCGGTCCAACATATGAAACGCCAGCCGAAATTCGCATGATGCGCACACTGGGCGCTGACGCCGTTGGAATGTCGACGGTTTCGGAAGTCATTGTGGCAAGACACGCTGGCATGCGCGTTTTAGGGATTTCTTGCATTACAAATATGGCGGCAGGAATTTTAGACCAGCCGTTATCTCACGCCGAAGTTATCGAAACAACTGACAAAGTTAGAAGCACATTTTTAACATACGTCAAAGCAATTGTTGGCGAATTAAATTAATAGGCGTATTCGATACCTTTACTTTTTTTAGTAAAGGTATTTTTATTTAGATTGTTATTGTTTCCGAAGTGCCCTTTATGCTACTATAGTAAAGAACTTAAATTAAATTTCTTTGGTAAAGGTGGGGGATAGGCGTGACATTTGAACGTTTTGGGACTATGAATGTGAATACGGAAGGACATCTAGAAATCGGAGGGGTAGACACATTAAAGTTAGTCGAAGAATTTGGAACCCCTTTATACGTCTATGATGTAGCGCTAATTCGTGAGCGTGCCAGAGGATTTAAGAAAACATTTGAAAAGTTAGGCGTTCGTGCGCAGGTGGCCTATGCAAGTAAAGCATTTTCTTCCATTGCGATTTATGAACTTATGGCAGAGGAAGGCTTATCGCTTGATGTTGTATCAGGCGGTGAACTTTATACGGCGATGAAAGCGAATTTCCCACCTGAACGGATTCATTTCCACGGGAATAATAAAACGGCGGAAGAAATTGAAATGGCGATTGACTATGGCATTGGCTGTATCGTGGTCGATAATTATTATGAAATTGAATTGTTAAAGGAAATACTTGAAAAACGGGCGACTAAAATGTCTGTTTTAGTTCGTGTAACTCCTGGAATTGAAGCGCACACGCATGATTACATATTGACGGGGCAAGATGATTCAAAATTTGGTTTTGGTTTAACAAATGGTCAAGCGGAAGAGGCCATTAAACGCATTTTGGCTGCACCGAATCAATTTGATTTAATCGGGCTTCATTGCCACATTGGTTCCCAAATTTTTGAAACAACAGGGTTTATTATGGCTGCTCATCGCATTATGGAAAAACTGGTGGAGTGGCATGACACATTGCAGTTTGACTCACAAGTTTTAAACTTAGGTGGTGGATTTGGTGTCCGTTATACGGAAGAGGACAAGCCGCTTGAGCCTTCTGAATATGTGAAGGAAATTATCCAAGAAGTGAAGAAAATGGCGAATGAAAATGGGTTGCGCGTTCCTGAAATTTGGATTGAACCGGGCCGCTCGTTAGTGGGGGAAGCGGGAACGACCCTTTATAAAATTGGTTCTAGAAAAGAAGTTCCGGGTGTTAGAGAATATGTTGCGGTTGACGGTGGCATGAGTGATAATATTCGTCCTGCGCTTTACGAGGCACATTATGAAGCTGTGCTTGCGAATGCACCACTACTTGAGACTGAAGAAACTGTTTCAATTGCTGGGAAATGTTGTGAGTCTGGTGACATGTTAATTTGGGATTTGCCGCTTCCAAAATCAAATTCTGGTGATGTGCTAGCGGTATTTTGTACAGGAGCCTACGGTTATGCGATGGCAAGCAACTATAATCGCATTCCACGTCCGCCAGTTGTATTTGTGGAAAATGGTAACGCAAAACTTGTTGTGCGACGCGAATCGTATGAAAATCTAGTGCAAAACGATTTACCGTGGTGAACGCATGATGGAAATGAATTTTAAAGTAGAGGCATTTGAAGGGCCACTTGACTTACTTTTACATCTTATTGGCAAATTGGAAGTGGATATTTATGATATTCCAGTTGCTGAAATTACTGAGCAATATATGGAATACATTCATACAATGCAATTTTTGGAGTTAGATGTGGCAAGCGAATACTTGGTTATGGCGGCTACGCTACTTGCGATTAAGAGTAAGATGTTACTACCAAAACAAGAGCTTGAAGAAGATTTTGACGAGTTTGATCCGGAACTTGACCCGCGTGATGAGTTGATTGAACGTTTAATGGAATATAAACGTTATAAAGAAGCGGCGAAAGATTTAAAGGAAAAGGAAAACGAACGCAGTTTCTACTTTAGTAAAGCGCCGATGGATTTAGGCGAATATGATGATGGCACAACTTCGGTGGAGCTTGACGTGACGCTAAACGATATGCTGGGGGCTTTCAATAAGTTACTGCGTCGGCAAAAACTCAATAAGCCGCTTCATACGCGTATCACCACACAGGAAATTTCTATCGACGCCCGTATGGATGAAGTTTTAGAGAAGCTAAATCAAGTTAAAGGGAAAATGAAATTCGATGATTTGTTCGAAAAAGGAACGAAAGACCAGCTTGTCGTAACTTTTCTTGCACTGCTCGAATTGATGAAGCGAAAATTAATTTCGGTTGAGCAATCTGGAAGCTTAGAAGACTTGTATGTAGAAGGTAGAGGGGAAATTAGTGAATAAAGAGCAACAAATTGGCGTGTTAGAAAGCTTGCTTTTTGCGGCAGGTGATGAGGGGCTTTCGACAAAGCAATTAACGGAAACGATGGAAATCACCTATATTGAAGCATTGAACTTGCTGGAGAGCCTCGGGGAACGCTATGAACAGGACGATTCTCGTGGCCTTATTCTTCTTGAACTTGCTGGGTCTTTTCAGCTTGCTACGAAAAAAGAGCATGCTGAATACTTGCGCAAATTGGTGGAGGCACCACACTCAGGCTCTCTTTCACAAGCTTCTCTTGAAACGCTTGCGATTATTGCGTATAACCAACCGATTACACGTATGGAAGTTGATGAAGTTCGTGGTGTGAAAACGGATGGTCCAATACGCACGCTTGTCGCTAAAGGACTCATAACGGATAGAGGTCGAGCAGACGGAGCTGGCCGTGCCAAGTTATACGTCACAACAAGCGAATTTTTAGATGCCTTTGGTTTGAGTAGTATTGAAGAGCTGCCAAAACTTGCAGAACCTTCGGCGGAACCGGAACAAGATGAATTGGATCTGTTTTTTGATAAATTTAACCGAACGGAGGAAGACGAATAATGGAAAGATTGCAAAAAGCGATTGCAAATGCAGGGGTGACTTCAAGACGAAAAGCAGAAGTGCTTATCCAAGAAGGTAAAGTAAAAGTGAACGGGAAAGTCGTAAAGGAATTAGGCGTGAAGGTCAGTGGTTCTGACCGTATCGAAGTAGAAGGTATTGAAATTACAAAAGAAATTCATCGTTATTTTTTATTTTATAAGCCTAGGGGTGTCGTGTCTGCTGTAACAGATGATAAAGGGCGAAAAGTTGTTTCGGACTATTTTTTGGATATTGAAGAGAGGCTTTATCCAGTGGGAAGACTTGATTATGAAACTTCGGGGTTACTTCTCATGACAAATGACGGAGAATTTGCTAATCTATTAATGCATCCAAAATTTAAAGTGGAGAAAAGATACATTGCTCGCTTAAAAGGAATTCCTGAAAAGATGGCGCTTAGAAATTTAGAACGCGGTGTTATCATTGATGGAAGAAAGACGGCACCAGCCAAAGTGAGAATGCGATCTTTTGATAAAGGAAAAAGTAAATCAATTGTTGAAATTACTATTCATGAAGGTAGAAATCGCCAAGTAAGAAAAATGTTTGAAGCAATTGGTCATCCAGTTCAAAAACTTTCACGTGAAGGTTATGCCTTTTTAGATTTAAGAGGAATGAACGCTGGAGAAAGGCGAGAGCTTAGTCATCATGAAGTTAAACAATTGCAAGCATTTGCCAAATTCGGTCAAAAACCTTCTGGACAATGATAGTTTTTTTCGACAAAGAAAAGTTTCTAATAGCTTGTTTTAAAAAAAACATGTATAATTTAATAGACAAGCTATTTAATAAAGTAGTAAAGGCACTAAAAGAGTATGTGGGTACTATTTTAGCTGCTTATAAAGTTAATCGTGCAGAATGATTCTCTCTAACAGAGTAGATGAAATGCAAATGAGAATGTGGGGGATGAGTACTTATGAGTGATCAAGTAAAAGTGCTTGTTGTTGACGATGAAGATCGTATTCGTCGGCTCTTGAAAATGTATTTGGAAAGAGAAAATTTTCGTATTGAAGAGGCAAGTGATGGTGATCAAGCACTTCATATGGCCTTAAACAATAATTACGAAGTGATATTGCTTGATTTAATGATGCCAGGAAAAGATGGTATCGAAGTTTGTAGAGAACTACGTGAGTATAAGGCGACACCAGTCGTTATGCTAACGGCAAAAGGCGAAGAGGCAAATCGCGTGCAAGGATTTGAAGTGGGGGCAGATGATTATATTGTAAAGCCGTTCAGTCCAAGAGAAGTTGTACTACGCGTTAAGGCTGTTCTTCGGCGCGCAAAACAACAAGACAAAAATTTGTTTTCTGCTACGCCTGGGGATATGATTAATTTCCCTCACCTTAGCATCGATAATGAAGCACACCGAGTTATTGTTGATGGGACTGAAATTAATTTAACACCAAAAGAATATGATTTGTTATATTACTTAGCTAAATCACCAGATAAAGTTTTTGATCGCGAATCACTTTTAAAAGAAGTTTGGCGATATGAATTCTTTGGGGATTTGCGTACAATTGATACACATGTAAAACGTTTAAGAGAAAAATTACTTGATGTTTCTGAAGATGCTGCCAAAATGATTGTAACGGTTTGGGGGCTGGGCTATAAATTTGAAGTCCCAGAAGATTAAGTAAAATAGATGGACAGGTTGAATCGGTTGTGATGGACAACCTTCAAAACCTGTTCATTTTTAGGTTAAAGGGAGGCTTAGTGGGATGAAGTTATGGAATAGCATCGTCGGAAAGATTTGGAGCACAATTATTTTACTTCTAATTGGTGTCCTTGTCATTTGCGGTTTTTTAGTTGCGGTTATTTATGAAAAAAATAATTTCAATGAGATTAAAGCTGAGCTAGACCAAGATGCATCTAAAATCATTGGTGTTATGCATAAAAATGATGCCTTTATTACTGATAACGGGATTGGTAGCGAATCGCTCACGCTACTTGATGATACGATAGGTGTTATTATTTCTAGCGATGGTGAAAGCGTTTATACAAGGCAGTCAACTGATAAGATTTCTAATAATTCTATAGAAAGATTAACGCACAACAAAAAGATTAATGAAGCCTTGGCTGAAAAAGATGAGCCTTTAGAAATGAAATATGATTTTAAAGACAAAGATATGAATTATCCGGTGCAACTCTATGTGAAAAAATTCCAATTGGATAACGGTGAAAGTGGTGTGCTTTATATTTATAAATCATTCCATGATATTTTAAGTGTGACAAAACAAGCAACTAGAACGCTTATATTGGCTGGACTAGGCGCGATTTTAATTACGTCATTCTTATCGTTTGTCTTTTCTTCCAGAATGGCGTTCCCACTTCGGGAGATGAAAAAGATAGCAGTTGCTGTTTCACGGGGGAATTTTGATAATCGTGTGCCGAGCTATACGCATGATGAAATTGGTGATTTGGGACTGGCGTTCAATAATATGGCACAGCAGTTGAAATATAATATTAGTGCACTTCGCCAAGAAAAAGAACAATTATCGAATATTTTAGTTGGAATGGCAGATGGGGTTATAAAATTTAATATCGATAAAACGATTATTTTAAGTAATCCACCAGCTGAAGAATTTTTGCATAACTGGTTTTTCTCTAATGAAAACAACGAGAAAGTTTTAATTCCTAAAAAATTAGAAGAGATGCTTGATGAGATTTTGCGCAGTCGAGATGAACAAGTTGGCGAAATTACGTTTGGAGATCAGACGTATGTAGCGATTTTAACGTTGCTTTATAACGGAGAAAATGTTCGTAGTATTGTAGCTGTTATTCGTGATATGACCGAAGAGAAGCGACTTGAGAAAATGAAAAGCGATTTTGTTAGCAATATCTCGCATGAACTTAGAACACCGATTTCTATGTTGCAAGGTTATAGTGAGGCGATTATTGATGGTGTTGCTCAAACAGATGAGGAAGTACGGGAGTTTGCACAAATTATTTATGAGGAGTCGCTTCGAATTGGCCGTCTAGTCAATGATATGCTAGACCTTGCACGAATGGAAGCAGGCTTTACACAGCTAGATAGGCGAGAAATGAAAATCGCACCGTTTATTTCAAAAGTTGTATCTAACTTCGAAGTTTTAGCAAAAGAAAATTTTGTTGAATTAAAAGTGGAGGTTGATGATAATGATTTAGTCTATTACTTCGATGTCGATCGTCTTGAGCAAGTGCTTATTAATTTAATCATGAATGCCATTCGTCACACCGGACGAGAAGGCTATCACGGCGTTGTCACCGTTCGTGAGCATGCTGATTATGCAAATGGGCAGTTGTTAGTTATTGTCAGTGACAATGGTAGCGGAATTCCAGAAGAGGATATCCCGTACTTGTTTGAACGCTTTTATAAAGCAGATAAAGCAAGAACGCGCAGCAAAGCAGGCACCGGAATTGGCTTAGCCATTGTTAAAAACATCGTGGAGGCACATAATGGTAATATTACAGTAGAAAGTACAGTAGGCGTAGGCTCATCGTTCATTATTAGCCTGCCGCTAAAAAGGAGTTAGTTAAATTGTCCAATCGAGAACAAAAATTTTGCAAAGAATCCCGTGTTATTAAAACAAGCCGTGTGTTTCCACAAGATACAAATAACCATAGCACCCTTTTTGGGGGAAAACTGATGACGTATATTGACGACACAGCGTCGATTAGTGCGTCTAGACACTGCCGTGTTGGCATTGTTACGGCTTCAACCGATTCAGTTGACTTTCTTCGTCCCATTAAAAGTGATCATTCTGTTTGTCTTGAATCATATGTGGCAGCAGTTGGACGTTCTTCAATGGAAATTTTCGTTAAGGTGATTTCTGAAAACTTAAAGACAGGCGATCGCTATTTAGCGGCCACATCATTTTTGACTTTTGTTGCCATTGATGATGACGGAAAAACAGTTGAAGTGCCGGAAATAGTGCCGGAAAGTGCTGAAGAAAAAATGATTCATGCGGGGCGTGAGGCGCGGGCGAATGCCAGAAAAGAACGTCTAAAAGCAAGCCGAGTGCTTGCCGAATCATTAAATACCGAAGTCTTATGGCTATTTTAAACAAAAAAAGGTTGCTAATTTTTACTTTCATGGTAAAATATTAAATGATTCATCATCTTTTTGGTGAAAATAAAATATCGTTCATCTTCGGGGCAGGGTGTAATTCCCGACCGGTGGTAATAGTCCACGATCTGTTTTTAACAGGTGACTCTGGTGCAATTCCAGGACCGACAGTATAGTCTGGATGGGAGAGGATGTTGGCAGCCTTTTTGGCTTGTCTGCAAATGAACATTTACATGAGTTTGGCGTTTTTACGCCCAGCTTGTTTAGATATTCACAAACCTCTCTAATGCTAAAGATTAGAGAGGTTTTTTTGTTAGACGGTTAAATGGGCACCGTATTTTCTTTGGATGGACAAAAGAGGAGAGTTACTCATGAGAAATTACTCGATGAAAACTTTTGTTAGTGTTGCAGTGCTTGGTACGCTGGCCTTTGTCATTATGCTTTTGCAATTTCCGATTTTACCAAGTGCACCATTTCTAAAGCTGGATTTTAGTGATATTCCAGCGCTAATTGGTGGTTTAATGTTTGGACCGCTCGCAATCATTTTAATTGAACTCATTAAAAATGTTTTGGAATTTATCGTTTCAGGAAGCCCAGTTGGCGTGCCTGTTGGTGAAATTTCCAATTTCTTATCTGGTATTTGTTTCACTTTACCGATTTATTATTTATACCGTCATTTTCGCGGAACGAAGGGGCTTATTTTCGCAACAGGTGTTGGAACAATATGTTTGACAGTAGTGTCGACAATTTACAATTATTTTGTATTATTGCCATTTTATATATCGCTTGGCGGTCTTCCAGCATCTACAGATATTTTTGGACTTATTATAGCAGCGATTATTCCATTTAATTTATTAAAAGGTGTAATTGTGAGTGCTGGCTTCTTGCTTCTTTATGCGCCAATGAAGAATTTCATTATTAAAAATCAATCGCCAAAAGAACGGAAAAAGCATGAAAAAAAGCGTCATGAGGTTCATAACGCTTAATTAGGAATCGAATCGATGCGGATTGCCATTAAACGGGCGGTCCGCTATTTTTATGGATAATGATGGGCAGTTTAATTCGGCTTCTGCTGCTTGGTCCTCGTCGCGTTCAAAAATCGGCTGTGTTCCCGAATTGTCATCAAGCAAATTAAACGCGAGCCCATCAGTATTATAGTCGAAAATTTGCGGCGCATGAAGCGCACAAGCTCCGCACGCAATGCAGGTGTCCTGGTCAACAATGGCGTATTTTCCCACTTGACTACCCCTTTCTGCCAAAATATAGATTAAGTATAACATATTTTTTTCAAAAAACAGATGTCGAACAAACGTTTCTATGTTATGATAACGAGAGAATGGAGGCGGAAATTTGGATAGACTAGATGAATATCTCCTATTTATGGTTCATACTTTTGGACGGGCACGGAAAAAGCCATTTTTATATGCGGTCGTAACCGGAAAACGAACGGGACAAGCGGTAACGGACACACACCTTTTTCGGGCTAAAAATTATTTTGGACTAGCCCCATTTTTAAAAGAAGAAGTGTTTTTGTTGCGGCTACACGGTTTAGAAGAAGCGGGATTCATTCGAATAGACGAATCAGGCGTTGTTCCCGTGACGGAATTAGATCCACCAACTTATTTTATTGAAAATGAATGGAATGGCTTTTTTATGCAAGATTTGCCACATCATTTTTTTGAGCATTTACTCCTCGCGGTGCAAGTTGTTAGCAATAAGCATCATCAAAATAGGCATTATTTGCCGATTGTGCGCAACAAAAAAACACAAATTTGGATAAAACGCTGGTTAAATCGGCATAAAAATGAACATGATTTAGCTGAAAAGCTATTTTTAGAATTAAAAATGTGGTTAGAGAGGCCGGATATTACATATCAAGATTTATACGTTGGACGCTTTTCAGGCGGCGACCGAATCGGCGAAACAGCGATGCAAATTTGTGAACGTTTGGAAGTGCCGCTCTGGAATGGCTATTTTGAATGGTTACGCGGTTTGCATGTGCTACACGCTAAAAAAACAGATTTTCCCCTTTTAAGTGAGTTCATGTGCGCGGATCAGGCGTTGCTTACGAAATCGGGCTTAGCGACATATGAATTGTTCCAAAGCGGGCAAACGTTTGAACAAATTGTGCAGCGGCGTAGGTTGAAAAAAAGCACAATTGAAGATCATTTTGTGGAAATTCAGGCGACTTTTCCGCATTTGACGGTCCCTTTTAGGCCAGATGATGCTGTGCTTTTGAAGCTTTCTGAACACTCCTTTTTAACTTTAAAGGAAATGAAAGAATTTATGCCAGATTTGAGTTATTTTGAGCTTAGACTTGCTGTCGTTTCCGAGGTGAAATCATGAATTTAGAGCTAGAGTTAAAGAATTATTTAGGTTTTGATACGTTTCGAAGCGGACAAAAGGAAATTATTGAGGCAGCGCTTTCTGGGCGTGATGTATTTGCGATGTTGCCGACTGGAACAGGGAAGACGCTCTGTTATCAATTAGCGGGGCATTTACTAGACGGGCTTGTGATTGTCGTTTCGCCGCTGTTAAGTTTAATGCAAGATCAGGTGGAGCGAATGCGCGCGGGCGGCGAAAAACGGGTCGCGGCATTAAATAGTTTTCTTTCTTTTCCGGAGAAAAAAGCGATTTTAGCGAATCTTAACGCGTATAAGTTTCTGTTTCTTTCGCCTGAAATGCTCGCTAGTGAGGAAATTCGGGCCGTGATTTTAAACCAAAAATTAGCCTTGTTTGTCATCGATGAAGCGCATTGTATTTCGCAGTGGGGGCACGATTTTCGGCCGGATTATTTATATTTAGGGGAGTTTCGTAAGCTGTCTAATTACCCGCCGACGATGATTTTAACGGCGACGGCGACAGAAATGGTTCGAGGGGATATTTTAAAACAATTACATATGGAAGAAATCGAGTCGTTTATTTATTCCGTGAACCGTCCGAATATTGCACTTTCCGTTCAAAAATTCAATGGAAGACAAGAAAAAATGGAAGCACTTCTAGAGTGGGTGCGTAAACTTTCTGGTCCTGGTATTCTATATTTTTCAAGCAAACGTTTGGCAGAAGAAGTCGCTTTTCAGTTGCGGAATGAGTTTCATTTGACGGCGGCGCATTATCATGGCGATATGGAAGCTTCCGACCGCATTGTTATTCAGCAACAGTTTGTCGCGGGTGTTTTAGACATCATTTGCGCCACGAGTGCTTTCGGAATGGGCATCGACAAGCCGGATATTCGCTACGTCATTCATTATCACATGCCAGCTGATTTAGAAGCTTATGTTCAAGAAATTGGCCGGGCTGGGCGTGACGGCGAGCCAAGTCTTGCCATTTTGCTGTATGCAAACGGAGATGAAAATTTACAAAGACAACTTGCGGATAAAGATGCGCCTGATGTGGCGTTGCTGAAGCTTCCAGAAAATCTACGCGATACGCTTCCTGAAACCGAAAAAAGACTGTTAGACTACTTTGCCCGTTCTGGACTTTCCGAACAGGAAATTGTGACAAAAATGGAATACCGCAAAGCTTGGAAATTGGAAAACTTAAAGAAATTTATGGGGTACTTGCAAGAGTCAAGTTGTCGCCGGGAATACATTATGCGCTATTTTTCCGAGAAAGAACAACCTGTCAAATTACCTGGTACATGTTGTGACTTGGACGTTTTAGACTTAGAACCATATATGAAACAATTGGGAGAGGGACCTAGGCGACAAGCGTTTGACTGGGAAGCTATCCTCGGAAAATTGTTTTTAGAATGATTTTTTTAAAAGAAATTAGCTCTAAAGGTTGTTGAATGTTACGTTTATAGGTATAATTATTTCAGGGATGTTTCAATATCCATGTTAGTTTGGAACGAAGGAGGAACGTAGATGGCTAGAAGAAAACGAGGCAAACGTAATTATACGGAGTCCGACGATTATTATAACGATTATTACGATGAAGAGGATGAGTTTGATAATGAACCTCCGATGTTATCTAGATCTGATAGTAGAAGAAAACAGAAAAAAGGTTTCTTTAAATATCCGTTATTAAATGTTTTGATTGTATTCTTTCTTCTGATTCCGATTGTATCTATTATTGTTTTTTTAGCTGTTCAAAATGCTGGCACGCCAGATAATGAAGTTAAAGAGGAAAAAAATGTTACGGTAGATAGCAATAAAAAGGCAAAAGAGGAAGCGGCTGAAAAGGAAAAAGCAGCGGAAGAAAAGAAAGCTGCTGATGAAAAAGCAGCCAAAGAAGCGGAAGCGAAAAAAGTAGCGGATGCGAAAGCGGCCGAAGAAGCGAAACAAGCTGAGGAAGCAAAAAAAGCGGAAGAAGCACAACAACAGGCAGCACAAGAAGAAGCTGACCGAAAAGCAGCGGAAGAAAAGGCTGCTGCAGATGCGAAAGCGGCTGAGGAAGCAAAACAACAGCAAGAGCAAGCGGCTAAAAGTACACATACGGTACAAAGTGGCGAAACACTCTACAGAATAGCTGTCAATGCTTATGGTTCTGCTGGTGCTGCAAGCGGTGTTGAAAAGATCAAACAAGCGAACGGCTTAACAAGTAATAATGTTCCAATTGGGACAGTACTTAAAATTCCACAATAAGATTAAAAAAGAATGAGCATGACTCGGAAAAGTTTTTTCCAAAAGCGCTCGTTCTTTTTATGGGAAAAATGGAGGTGTATGTATGGCGAAAATTGCATTGATTACAACTGGCGGAACAATCGCAAGTAAGAAAGCAGAATCAGGAAAGCTTGCTTCAGGTGAGCTTACTGGTGAGGAACTTGTTGAATTATGTGAGTTACCTCGTGAAATTGAAGTAGATATTTATTCTACTTTCCAATTGCCATCCATGCATATTACAAAAGAAAATTTGGCAGAGCTCGCAAAGCTCGTAATGAAAATTTTTGAAGATGAAAGTTATGATGGAGTCGTTGTAACACATGGTACGGATTCGCTCGAAGAAACTTCTTATTTTCTTGATTTGGCAGTAACGGACGAACGCCCAGTCGTGTTAACGGGTTCACAGCGCGGCCCCGAGGAAATGGGAACAGATTCTTATATTAATATTCGTCATGCGGTTTATACAGCTAGTGAACCACTCCTTCAAAATGCAGGAACTGTTGTTGTATTTAATGAACGAATTTTTGCAGCTCGGTATGTAAAAAAGGTGCATGCTTCTAATATTCAAGGTTTTAGTTCATTTGGTTTTGGCTATTTAGGAATTATTGACAATGATAAAGTTTTTATTTATCAAAAACCTGTTGAGCATGAATGCTATCCACTACAAGAAGCGCTCTCTGATGTTGTGATTATTAAATGCTATTTAGATGCAGATGGATTTTTTATCGATTCTGCCATTGCAAAAAATGTAGCTGGAATTGTTCTAGAGGGTGTTGGTAGAGGACAAGTAGCCCCCAAAATGATGCCCGCGATAAAACGTGCCATTGAAAATGGAATACCCGTTGTGATTACAACAAGTGCGGAAGAAGGGAATGTCTATACGACATATGATTATTTAGGTAGTACATATGATCTTCTAAATCATGGCGTTCTTTTGGGTGGCGATTATGATAGTAAGAAAGCGCGAATGCGGCTAATGGTTTTACTTGCGGCAAATGTAGAAATAAATCAAACTAACTTTAGTGAACTGAAAGGGTTTTAATATGACTAAAAAGATTTGTATTGCGATTGATGGACCTGCTGCTGCAGGAAAAAGCACTGTAGCTAAAATCGTCGCTAAAAAATTAAGTTTTATTTACATTGATACAGGGGCGATGTACCGGGCGGTTACCTACCTCGCATGGGAAAATAAAATTGATTATACAGATGAAACAACTTTGGCTAGTTTGCTACAAAAAACGATGATTCGTTTTGAGCCAGGAGAAGTGCAACAAGTGTTTCTTAATGATGAAAATGTTACGGAAGTCATTCGTTCAAATGAAGTGACAAATCATGTTTCGATTGTCGCGGCTCACCCCGCTATTCGAATTGAGCTCCAAAAGCGGCAACAAGTTTTTGCTGAAGAGGGTGGCATTGTAATGGACGGCCGCGATATTGGGACGGCTGTTCTACCACAAGCAGAACTCAAGATTTTTCTCTTGGCTAGTGTTCAGGAACGTGCTGAAAGACGCTTTAAAGAGAACAAGGCAAAAGGGTTTGACGTCGATATGGATCAATTGAAGAAAGAAATTGAAGCGCGCGACCATTTAGATTATACGCGCGACCATTCTCCACTTAAGAAAGCAGATGATGCAATAGTTGTTGATACGACAAGTATGACGATTGATGAAGTCGCAACAAAAATTTTATCACTTGCTAAACAAACAATGGATTAAAGAGTATATTTTCCAAAAAAAGGCCTAAACGGAATGGCCTTTTTTTATTATAAAAAAACTTGACAAATTGTGGCAATTATAGGATGTTAGAAGAGAGATTTTTTTAAATCTAAAAATCTTTTAGGATTTTCTTGCAAAAAATCAAGTGTTATTAACAACGATGGATACGTGTATCATTTGCGACAAATGTTGCTGAGTGATTTCATGAGGAAATTTTTTGAAGCTTGTCACTTCTTTTGCACTTACAGAAAGTCCTAATTCGACAAACGAATTGAGGAGGGCTACACATGTCTGATGAATTGAGTAATGTGGAAGTTAGGAATTTTGAAGAAGGAGACAAAGTCACCGGTACAGTTACAAGCGTAGAAGAAAAACAAGTCTACGTAGGTATTCCCGATAGCAAACTGGATGGTGTTGTTCCAATCAGTGAACTTTCAAATGTACATGTGGAATCAGCTTCTGACGTAGTTAAAGTTGGAGACACATTAGATTTAATCGTAACTAAAGTAGAGGAAGATGTACTTGTCCTATCTAAACGTAAAGTAGATGCTTTAAAAGCAGTCGATGATATTCAAGCTAAATTTGAATCTGGTGAAGTATTTGATGCCGTTGTGAGTGACGTTGTCAAAGGTGGTTTAGTAGTTGACCTAGGCGTGCGCGCATTTGTACCAGCTTCTTTAGTGGAAGACCATTTTGTCGAAGATTTCTCTGATTACAAAGGAAAAACGATTGCATTTAAAGTCGTTGAGTTTGAACCGGAAAATAACCGTGTTATTTTAAGCCATCGCGCGATTGTGGAAGAAGAAAAAGAAGCGAAGAAAAAAGAGATTCTAGCAAACATTAAGGAAGGCGATGTACTTACTGGTACAGTAGAACGTCTTGCTGGCTTTGGCGCGTTTGTTGATTTAGGCGGCGTGGATGGCCTAGTTCATATTTCGCAAATTTCTTACCAACACATTTCAACTCCAGGAGAAGTTTTATCTGAAGGACAATCTGTTCAAGTAAAAGTAATCGGAATTGATCCGGCGAATGAACGAATTTCACTTTCCATTAAAGAAACAGAACCAGGTCCGTGGGATAATATTAATGAGAAAGCACCTGTTGGCTCAGTCCTTAAAGGAAAAGTCATGCGTCTTGTATCGTTTGGTGCGTTTGTTGAACTTTTCCCTGGCGTAGAAGGCTTAGTTCATATTTCGCAAATTGCGCATAAACATATTGGCACACCGAATGAAGTTTTATCTGAAGGTGAAGAGGTGGAAGTAAAAGTTCTTGATGTGAATGAAAGTGAGAAACGTTTATCGCTTAGCATTAAGGCGCTTCAAGAAGAGCCAGTTGAAGAAGCGGACTATGAACTTCCAGAAGAAAGCACAGGCTTCCAATTGGGTGATTTAATTGGGGACCGACTAAAAGATATTCAAAATCATGATGATAAATAATTTAAAAGAAGCCAATTTTTCAAAATGACACAAAATTGGCTTCTTTTTTTTATGCGCGAAATGTTTTCAGTATGTGTAATTTGGGGTATAGACTTATATATTGATATTTAATAACGAAAAATAAAATCCGGGGAAGTCACACTTTGTTCACATTTGTATGAATGGTTGGCTTAACTGCGTTTCGAGTGTTTCTAAAATGAAAAAATGTAAAATTTCGCTTTGAAAACCTGAATCTGATAAAAAATGCTATTGTCAAGAAAAAAGACATCACCTATAATGTTGTTATCAACTACAAAGGAGTTAGATTTAACACATGAAAAAAACAACAGCTTTATTAGCAGGTTTAGGAACAACAGTCTTAGTAACATCATTATTGCCTGTAACATCATTTGCAGCTGATAAAACGGCAGAATCAAATGCGAACATTACATTTATTGCGGGTACTGGACCAGTTGCCCCTGTAGATCCACTAAATCCAGTTAATCCATTAAATCCAGATGATCCAGAAAATCCGACAGATTCACCAACAGGGGATACAGGTGCTTTGACGCTTGATTATGTTTCTTCTATTCATTTTGGATCGCACGAAGTTTCAAGTGCATCCGAAGTTTACTCTGCTATTTCTAAAAAACCTTTTATTCAAGTTTCAGATAGACGTGGAACAGGTGCTGGTTGGTCTGTTTCAGCTACAGCGAGCAAATTTACAGATGGCACAAACGAGTCACTTCGCGGAGCTAAGATTAAATTTGAAAATGGTGAGGCTGTAACAGGTTCTTCAACTTCAAATGCTCCAGTAAGCAGACAATCTGTAGAACTTCCAACTGATGGTACAACAAGCGCTTCTGTTATGATAGCCAGTTCTAATCAAGGTATGGGAACTTGGATTAACAGATGGATGGCCGCAGGCGATACAAATGAAAAAGTATCCATCGAAGTTCCAGGTGGTTCAGCCACTGTAGGAAGCCATCAAGCAAAAATTACGTGGAAACTAACAGACGCACCCGGCGTATAAACCTTTTATGCGGGCTGCTGCTTAAAAAGCAGCAGTCTTTATTTTTTAGTAGGGGGAAGAAAATGAAAAAATTTTTCTTAGTAATCGCAACTACATTAACCGTGATTTTGTTTGCTCCAAACATAACCGCACATGCTGAGGATGTTGATTATTCTGTTCAAGCTATTATTCCAGAAAATCAAATTGATAAAAAACAAGGTTACTTTGATTTACGTATGCAACCACTTATGGAGCAGAGACTTCAAGTGAAAGTATTTAACAGTTCAAATCATGAAATTAAAGTTAAACAAGACGTAACTTATGCGTCAACAAATAAGAGTGGTATGATAGACTACTCAAAAAAAAGCTTGAAAAAAGCAGATGAAAGTTTAAAAGTACCGCTTCCAAAAATCGCAGAAGTCATAGAGGATAACATTACAATCCCAGCAAATAGCTTTAAAGATGTTTGGATTAATGTGAAAATGCCGAAAGAAAGTTTTGATGGCATCATTTTAGGCGCTGTTGAATTTACACAAGTTAATGAAGAAGTGGATGATAAAAAGGAATCAGGATTAAGTATTGAAAATGAATATTCTTACGTAGTGGGAATTCAACTTTCTGAAACTGCAAAGAAAATTGAACCTAACTTAAATTTATTAAATGTAAAAGCAGGCTTAGATAATTATCGAACATCTGTAAGTGCCGTTTTACAAAATGATCAGCCAGTCATTTTAGATCATTTATCGGTCGATGCAAAAGTATATAAAAAAGGTGAAAATAAAGTTCTTCATGAAACAGCAAAAACAGACTTAAAGATGGCACCAAACTCAAATTTTGGCTATGCTATTGATTGGGAAAATCAGCCCCTTGAAGAAGGAACTTATGTTTTAAAATTAAAAGCTGATAATGGAAGCGAAACGTGGAATTTTACAAAAGAATTTAAAATTGGAAATGATGCAAAAGATTTAAATAAAAAAGCAGTCGATGTTGAGAAAAATTATTTATGGTGGTGGATAATTGGCGGAGCATTGGCGATTGCTATCGTGCTTCTTATCATCTGGTTCATCGTGCGTCGCAAGAACAAAAAGGATGATGAGGATTAAAGGAGTGAGTACTTTATGAGAAAATGCGTGTTCATTTTCTTCTTCACTTTGGTCATTTTAGGTGCTCTTCAATCCGTTAAAGTTATAGACTCGAAATTTTCTAGTCGGGACTCTGTTTCTGCGGCGATTACTTTAAACGCAGATGAAACGATTGTAAACAATTATACAGAGTTAAAAGCGGCAGTTCAAAATAACAGTATATCAAAAATTTATTTTGGAGCGGATATTAGTTTATCAAGTGGTATTCAAGTGCCAGTCGGCCGAACGCCATTCACGATTTCTGGAAAAGACCCAACAACAGAAGAAATACACACATTAACAGAAACAGGGAGTTCGACAAGCACATCAGGAACTATTTACATTAGCTCGAATTCCTCGACAAAACAAATTACAATGCAAGACCTTACTATTTTTGGGAAAAATTATTATGGAACAGTTTATGTTGCTAACGCTGCAAAAGGTGTTAATGTAACTTATGACAACGTGGTGTACAAAGGACCACAACTTATTTGGAATACCGCTGGGACGCTAGAACTTGTCGGAAATACAAATGTTGAAATTGGCAAATTTGTTAGTGGCTCAGCATCGAACCAGGAATTTGCCGAAGTAGGTGGCATTAATTTTGGTGGGAATATTGAAATTTATCACCCATCAAGTTCCAGTGACAGCTTGGTATGGTATGGCGAAGATTCTTCGACGAGCAATTTTTTCAATGTTCGTGACGGAGCCAACGTGAACATTTCTGCTAATGGTAATGGCGTGTTTTACCGAAGCGCATCAAACCCAGTTTCCATAAGTGTTGGTAAAAATGCAACGCTTAATTTAAATACAACGACTTCCTTTAACCGCAGTGGTGTAGGCGGCAACTTTTTCGTAGACGAAGGAGGTACCGCACGAATTTATCAATCGGATGTTAGTAGTGAGTTGCTCTCGCTTTCAGGTGCTTTAACGGTTAATAAAGACGCAACTGTTGTTTTGAATAAAACGGGAGGAAGCGGTAATGTAATTAAATTCAATAGTGGTGGAAGTCTAAATGTTAATGATCCAGCGTATTTCCTTCTATACAATGGTAATACTTCTAATACAATTGGCTATGCCTCGGGTTCTGGCCAGATGAATTTAAATGGCGGGCTAATAAATTATTGGGATAGATCCGGGAGCGCCAGTACAATTGGTTTGCCAACTTATTCCTACAGCAGGGAAGATCAAGCAAATGTCCAAATGGGCATTACGACTAATGGTTCTACGACAACAATTAATAGCGCGAATGTACCAGTGACAGCAGCGGAATTTAATGTTGCCAAAATGAAAGTTCTCTCAATTGGAAATTTGCCGCTAAATGTGAATACCTTAAATGATAGTCAGGCTACTTTAAGTGGAGCGACCGTTACAAATGCGGCTATTGAAATTTCTTATGTAGAAAATGGCACGACGAAAACATTGACTGGAACCGCAGATAACGCTGGGAATTTTCAAGTGGCGATTCCAGGCGGATTTATAAAACCGTATACGGAAGTAAGTGTGACGGCTTCGACGGAGTATTATATTAATAAGACAACTAAAATTACTGTCGTCGATGTGACGCCGCCAACGGGCGATGCTGTTCCACAAATTGTTTCAATTGGTGAGGCGCTTTCTACAAATGCCAATGCTTTTGTGACAAACATTCGAGATAAATCAGATAATACGAGTGGTCAGGGTGTGACGGCGAACATTGAAGCTACACCAGATACAAGCACATTTGGTTCGAAAAAAGCAGAGGTTTCCTTGACGGACCGTGCGGGAAATCAAACGCGAATTGACGTACCGGTTTTTGTGAAAGATGCTGATACGGTTGTTCAAAATGGGACGGCTTTAAAGGCAACTTCATTTAGTGTTGACCAAAGTGAAGTTGGTGGGAAGTCGGCTGCTGAGCTTGGACAATTGATTAAAGAGAAATCGAATGCGCTCGGTTTTGATGTGAATTCTGGCGCTAATATTTCGAATGAGATTACGATTCAAAGTTCGACACTTCAAGCGGTCCCAGGGGACTACACGGCCACACTTGAACTGCGTGGCGTTACGAAAACCGTTTCGATTCATGTATTTGTGCGCAGTGTGAAGTTTGAGGAAGTTAGTCAAGAAATGGACTTTAAACCTGCTCAGATTACTGGGAAGCGAGAAATTCTTGAACGTGATGAGTCGACATGGGGAATTAGTGTGGTGGATACGAGGAATTCGGGCTCAAAATGGGTTGTAAATGCTACAATTACGAAGCCGTTAACCTCTACTAAAAATCCAGATCGTGTTTTAGAAAATGCTTTTATTTTTGTTGGCTCAAACGGGGAAAAAATTGTTTTAGGGGACTCGCCCTATCCTGTTTTTGAATATGAAACGACAAATGCAAATCCTGTTCAAGTGGACTGGGCAAATAATCGCGGGGTGCTTGTAGAGGCTGATACGACGGCGGTTTATGCTGGTGATGCCTACCAAGGCAAAATTTCGTGGACGCTTCAAGATGCACCTTAATTGTTAAGCTAATTCGTGTACAGAAAAACCGTTTGAAAAATAGTTCGAGCGGTTTTTCTATTTTATCTGGAAAAAGTGATTGACAGTAAAGGTAAATATGATATAATAAAAAAGCTGAATGAGAAGCGGTTATTAGTTTCACAGCATAATTATACACTATGGCCCGTTGGTCAAGCGGTTAAGACACCGCCCTTTCACGGCGGTAACACGGGTTCGAATCCCGTACGGGTCACTTAGGTTCCGTGGTGTAGGGGTTAACATGCCTGCCTGTCACGCAGGAGATCGCGGGTTCAAATCCCGTCGGGACCGTTTAAGAAGTTTGTCATTTTTGACAAGCTTTTTCTTTTTGGCGGGAATGAAGTAGAGGTTTGCGTATCGTTATATATAGGAAGATTTTTTTTAATTCTTTAAACATGAGAAGTGTTTGCATTTACCGTAAAGTGTGTGATGTGTTAAGATAAAGGGGACTAAATCAAAAAGGGGTAAGGGCATGGAAGAGATTAATAAAGAAAAGATTGCAGATGCTGTTCGTGTTATTTTGGAAGCGGTTGGGGAAAATCCAGATCGTGAAGGGTTAATTGATACGCCGATGCGTGTTGCGCGTATGTATGAGGAAGTTTTTTCGGGGCTTACGAAAGATCCCTCGGTTCATTTTAATACAGTGTTTGAAGAGCAGCATGAAGAGCTTGTTCTTGTTCGAGATATTCGTTTTTCTTCGATGTGTGAGCATCACTTAGTTCCCTTTTTTGGGGTGGCTCATGTCGCCTACTTGCCGCAAAATGGTCGGGTTGCGGGACTTAGTAAACTTGCTCGCGTTGTAGATGATGTGAGTAAACGTCCGCAACTTCAAGAGCGTATTACGACGACGGTAGCGGAAATTATGATGGAAAAATTAAAGCCGCTTGGTGTGATGGTCATTTTAGAGGCGGAGCACATGTGTATGACGATTCGCGGTGTGAATAAACCGGGAACGAAAACGATTACGAGTGCGGTTCGCGGTGCTTTCCGAACGGATGATAAATTACGTAGCGAAGTGATGTCGTTAATTAATCATTCATGAAGTGAACAATTACGTTTCAAAATAGATTTGTGATATAATATATTTCATATTATTTGTTATTATGAGTTAAAGGGGAAATTTAAATGACCTATCAAGGGAGCCTGGCGCAGTTGAAAGAAGTGGAAAGATTGGTTCATGAAAAATCAGCCTATCGGTTTTTAAAGGACAATTTTTACGGGCCTGAAACTGATAAGGACCAAATGCTATGGCTGAATGAATCCATTCATGGCTCTGATCTTGCTGAAACAGAGAAATACCGGATTATAACCGCAACACTTTATGTGATTCTTGCTCATGATACGCATGAGATGATTGATGAAGATAAAGACGGTAGAGGGGTTAGTCGAAAAGGACGAGAACTTACGGTGCTTGCCGGTGATTATTATAGCGCACTGTATTACCGGACGATGGCAGAACTTGGTATGACACAATTACTTGCAGCACTTCAACGTGGTGTGCAGAAAACGAATACGGCTAAAACAAATATTTATCAGTTACATGTTGTAACAGATGATGATTATATGGAGGAACTGCTTGCTTCATCTTCAGCTATCTTTGCTGAGTTTTCTTCTTATTTTAAGAATGAGGAAGCTTTTACGAAGCTTGCTTGCCAAGCTATTTTATTAAAACGCCTGGAGCGGGAACAACATTTTTATGAACAGTACGGGCTTTCAACATTGAAACGCGCGTATGACCATGGTTTCTTTGTGAAAGAGGCGATGGCGACTTTTGAGGAATGGCTCGAGCAACTTATGGATGAAGTAAAGATGCGAATTCATCATTTGCTTAAGACTTCTAGACCGCTATCTGATTCGCTACACGCACGTTTAAATGAAATGTTACAGCGCTAAATTAAAGGGGAGTTTTTGTATGGTGGAAACGAAAGAAGAGAAAGTTCATAAAGTTTTTGAAAAAATATCTCCGGATTATGACCGAATGAACAGCTTGATTAGTTTTAAGCTTCATTTGTTTTGGCGTAAACAAACGATGGAACTTATGCGTGTTCCGAAAGGGGCAAAAATTTTAGACGTTTGTTGTGGTACGGCGGATTGGACCATTCTTTCTGCCCGGCATGTTGGGGAAAAGGGCTCTGTTGTGGGGCTTGACTTTAGTGAGAATATGCTTCAAATTGGTAGAGAAAAAGTGCTCGAGAGCGGGCTTCAGAATGTGACTTTAACTCGCGGCAATGCGATGGAGCTGCCTTTTTCGGATAATCAATTTGATTTTGTGACGATTGGTTTTGGTCTTCGAAATGTGCCGGATTATTTACAAGTTTTAAAGGAAATGAATCGCGTTTTGAAGCCGGGTGGACAGGCGGTTTGTTTAGATACGAGCCAGCCGAACGTGCCACTTTGGCGTCCGTTTTTTAATACATATTTTCGCCATGTGATGCCGCTTTTTGGTAAATTGTTTGCGAAAAGTTATGAGGAATATAGTTGGTTACAAGAATCAACTAGAACTTTCCCGGGAATGGGCGAGCTTTCTGATTTATTTTATGAAGCTGGTTTTAAATATGTCCGCTATATTTCACATAGTGGCGGGGCGAGTGCTACACATTTTGGCTATAAAAAGGTGACGGTAGATGAAATTTAATTTTTTGTATCCGGCGATTCAAAAAGATATTGAAGCGGTTGAAGCAGAATTAAAACGTGCGGTTTCAAATGCTGACGCGGAAACGACTTCTGCTTCTGCGCTACATCTGTTGGAGGCGGGCGGAAAAAGAATACGGCCGATGTTTGTTTGCTTGACGGCAAGACTAGGTGCGCCTGCTGATTTTACATATGTGCGAGATGCGGCGGTTGCGATTGAACTCATTCATATGGCTTCAATTGTTCATGACGACGTGGTTGATGATGCGGGGCTTAGACGCGGTAGAAAGACGATTAAGTCGATTTGGGGCAATCATATTGCGATGTATACGGGAGATTTTCTTTTTGGGAAATCGCTTGAATATATGACGAAAATTGACAGCCTCAAGGCGCATCAAATGTTGTCGGCGGTTACGGTTGAGCTTGCGGTAGGGGAAATCGAACAGATTAAGGATAAATTCAACTTTAATCAAAGTGTAAGGTGTTATTTGCGGCGTATTAAGCGGAAGACGGCACTTTTGATTGCGGCAAGTTCGGGGCTCGGCGGGGTTCTTTCGGGATTGCCTGAGAAGGTTGATGATAAACTTTATTTATTTGGCTATTATGTAGGTATGGCGTTCCAAATTACGGATGATATTTTGGATTTTGCGGCGGATGAGCGGACGCTTGGGAAGCCTGCTGGTGAAGATTTACGTCAAGGGAATGTGACGTTGCCGGTCTTTTTTGCGATGCAAGATCCGCTTCTTAAAAAGCGAATTAGTCGTGTGACGGAGGAGTCGTCAAAAGAGGAGATGATGCACTTAGTTGCGGCGATTAAAGCGAGCGGTGCGATTGAGCAATCTGAACAGGTGGCGACGGCTTATTTAACGAAGGCGATGGCGATTTTAGATACTTTTCCAGCATCGAAAGAAATTAAACCTTTGAAACAAATCGTGAAAATGCTTGATAAACGAGATTATTAGGAGGAATGTAGGGTGGAGAGAACTTTTGTCATGGTAAAGCCGGACGGCGTACAGCGCGGTTTAATCGGGGAAATTGTCACGCGCTTTGAGCAAAAGGGTTTGCGGATTGCAGGCGCAAAATTGATGCGGATTTCTGAGTCTTTGGCTAAAACGCATTATGCGGAACATGACGGGAAACCGTTTTTCGTGGACTTAATTGGGTTCATCACATCTGGTCCTGTTTTCGCTATGGTTTTAGAGGGTGACGAAGCAATTGCCACGGCACGCCAAATGATGGGCAAAACAAATCCGCTTGATGCGGCGCCGGGAACAATTCGGTCAGATTTTGCGATACATACGAATAGAAACGTGATTCATGGTTCTGATGGTTCGGCTTCTGCCGCACGGGAAATTGGCCTCTTTTTTAAACAAGAGGAGCTCTTGGATTACGAAAAAGCTACGGATTCTTGGCTTTGAATGGTGACTGTCTCTTATGGTAAGAGGCAGTTTTTTCAAAATAACTGGTTGTTTTCTGGTGAATGTTATGCTATTATTTAACACATACACTTTAAAGCGCTAAAATATTTGTGGTAAAGGAGAAGGACTTATGAGATATTTAACGGCTGGAGAGTCACATGGACCGGGTTTAACGACAATTATTGAGGGGCTACCTGCGGGGATGCCACTTTTATCTGAAGATATTAATGTGGAACTAAAAAGACGGCAAGGTGGGCATGGTCGGGGGGCACGCATGAAGATTGAAAAAGATCGTGCGCAAATTACGGCTGGCATTCGGCACGGGAAAACGCTTGGTGCGCCGGTTGCCATTTTTGTGGAAAATAAAGACTGGAAGCACTGGGAAACGGTGATGAGCATTGAACCTGTTGATGAGAAACACGAGGCGTCACGAAAAGTTACTAGACCTCGTCCGGGACATGCTGATTTGGTGGGCGGCATGAAATACGGTCACCGAGATATGCGTAATGTGCTGGAGCGTTCAAGTGCGAGAGAAACAACGGTACGAGTGGCTGCTGGTGCGGTAGCTAAACAACTTTTGCGTGAACTGGGGATTTCAGTTGCCGCGCATGTGCTGGAAATTGGTGGTGTGCGGGCGAATTTGACGCGTGATTACACGGTGGCTGAAATTGCTGACATCGCGAATAATTCGCCAGTTCGAACACTCGATAAGGATATTGAGCAGGCGATGATGGATAAGATTGATGATACGAAGAAAAAAGGGGATACAATTGGTGGCATTGTTGAGGTCGTTGTTGGCGGTGTTCCAGCTGGCCTTGGTAGCTATGTGCAATGGGATAAAAAGCTAGATGCCAAAATTGCACGTGCAATCGTTAGTATTAATGCTTTCAAAGGTGCTGAATTTGGCGTTGGGTTTGTTGCGGCACGTAAATATGGTAGCGAACTCATGGATGAAATTGTTTGGTCAGAAAATGACGGCTATACGAGAACAAGCAACAACTTGGGTGGCTTTGAAGGCGGTATGACAAACGGTATGCCGATTGTGGTTCGCGGCGTCATGAAGCCCATTCCGACTTTATATAAGCCGCTTCAAAGTGTGGATATTGATACAAAAGAGGCGTTTAGTGCGAGCGTTGAGCGTTCAGATAGTTCGGCGGTTCCAGCGGCAAGTGTAGTTGCTGAAAATGTAGTCGCATGGGAAGTGGCCTGTGCCGTGCTTGATAAATTTGATAGCGACCGTTTTGACGTTTTAAAGAAACATGTGGAAGAACATCGCGAACTTACGAGGGGCTTTTAAAATGTCTAAAATTACTGTTCAAACAGCGAGCAAAACGTATCCTGTATGTATTGGCAACGACATGTTAGTTTCATATGGTGCTGAGTTTTTAACCGAGCTAAAAAGGTTTTCAAAGGTTTTTGTTTTGACGGATCGACACGTTTTTGAATTGCATAAAGAGAAGCTTGACCGTGTTCTTAAAAGTTTGCCACACGTGACGTATTATGTGACGCCAAACGGTGAGGCTGCGAAAACGTTTCAGGTGTATGAAGATGTGATGACGAAGATTATTGAAACGGGGCTTGACCGCAAGTCTGTGATTCTTGCTTACGGTGGTGGTGTGATTGGTGATTTGGGCGGCTTTGTTGCGGCGACTTATATGCGCGGCATTCCGTTTTACCAAATTCCGACGACTGTTTTAGCGCATGACAGTGCGGTAGGTGGCAAAGTGGCGATAAACCACCCGCTTGGGAAAAATTTGATTGGCAACTTTTATCAACCTGAAGCGGTTATTTACGATACGGCGCTACTTGGAACGCTGCCGGTACGCGAAATGCGCTCGGGCTTTGCGGAACTTATCAAGCACGCTTTAATTAGCGATCAGGCGTTACTAGATGAACTGATGGTGACTTTCAAAACGCCGGACGACTTTTACTCGCAAGATTTAACCCCGTTTTTACAAAAGGGCATTTTGGTTAAAGCGGGTATAGTGGCGCAAGATGAAACTGAACAGGGCGTCCGCGCGTATTTGAATTTCGGTCATACGTTTGGGCATGCTCTTGAGGCCTACGGTAATTTTTCGCGTTTCCTTCACGGCGAGGCCATCATTTTTGGAATGATTTATGCGCTTTTGATGAGCGAAGAAACCCAAAATCTCACGTTTGATAGGGCGACATTTACTGCTTGGCTAACTGGACTCGGTTACGAAACTGAGCTCCCAGATGACGTCCCGTTTGAAACGATTTTTGAAAATATGCTACACGACAAAAAAACGACTTTTGAAGAAATTAAAATGGTGCTGTTGAACGAAATCGGTCACATGGAAATTGTTCCTGCTGACCGGGCACTGATTTTACAAACTTTTAATCAAATGAAAAAAGGAGAATGATGAGTGTGAGAGCGATTCGCGGTGCAACGACTATAAAAGAAAATACGGCAGATGAAATTTACGAGGCGACGAGCGAGCTTTTTCAGGAAATTTTAAAGAAAAATCAAATTGTTGACGCGGAAACGCTTATTTCGGTCATCATAACGGTAACGGAAGATATTAATGCGGCTTTTCCGGCGCGTGCTGTACGTGTAACGCCTGGTTTTGAGCTTGTTCCTGTGATGGGTATGCAAGAAATCCCGGTACCGGGTGCCCCTTTAAAATGTATTCGAATGATGGTGCAAGCAAGTGTGGATAAATCACTTGCGGAAATTGAACATGTTTATTTAAACGATGCGGTGCGCCTGCGCCCAGACCTCGCGGAAAGGAAGGATTCTTGATGAAATGGAAAACGTCTTTAGAAGGGCTTCATTCGTATAAGCCGGGAAAAAGAGAAGATGCGGTGATGAAAGAATTAGGGTTAACTAAAATTACGAAACTTTCCTCCAATGAAAACCCGCTTGGTGCGTCTAAAAAAGTACAAGAACTTGCGCGTTCATTAGCGTTTAAAACGGAAATTTATCCTGACGGGCATGCGAGTGACCTTCGAAAAACCGTTGCGGAGTTTTATGATATTTCAGAAGACGAACTTGTTTTCACGGCTGGAGTTGATGAATTAATTGAGCTTTTAACGCGCGTATTGCTCGATCAAACAACGAACACGGTCATGGCAACACCAACTTTTGTTCAGTATCGCCAAAATGCGCTCATTGAAGGTGCGGAAGTACGAGAAATTGCTTTAAAACCTGATGGGCACCATGATTTTGAAAGAATGTTAGCGGCGATTGATGAGAATACAGCAATCGTGTGGATTTGTAATCCGAACAATCCGACGGGTAATTTTTTGCCGCTTGATGCTATTCGTGCATTTATTCAAAAAGTGCCAGCAGATTGCTTAGTCGTTCTTGATGAGGCGTATATTGAATACGTGGAACCGCAACCTGCTGCTCACGAAAAATGGGTTCGAGAGTTTCCAAATCTGATTATTACACGGACGTTTAGTAAAATTTACGGGCTAGCTAGTTCGCGAGTTGGCTACGGCATTTGTTCCAAAGAAATTGTGCACTATTTAAATGTTGTCAGACCGCCGTTTAATACGACGACAGCGGGACAATTGCTTGCGCAAGCGGCTTTGCTTGATCAGGATTTTGTTGCGGAATGTCGGGCATTAAATCACGCGGGAATCGCGGCTTACGAGGCGTTTAGCGCAGAATATGCGCAAGTCACACTGTACCCGTCGCAAGGCAATTTTGTACTGCTCGATCTAGGCCGAAAAGCAGCGGATATTTTTTCTTACCTAGAGAAAAATGGCTTTATTACAAGATCAGGGGCTGCTCTTGGATTTCCAAATGCGGTGCGGATTACGGTTGGGACAGCGGCGGAAAACGAGCAAGTGATTGCGCTCCTAAAAGAGTTTCTGGGATAGGAGGCAATCTTTATGAAGGGAACAGTCGTTATTGTTGGGCTGGGACTCATTGGCGGTTCGATTGCGCTTTCTATTAAAGCGAAACATAAAGAGGCGCACATCATCGGAATCGATGTCTCGTTAAACACGCTTGAAAAAGGACTTTCGCTCGGGATTATTGACGAAATCGGCGAAAGTGTCTTAATCGATGCACCAAAAGCAGATTTGCTCATTTTTTGTTGTCCGGTGAAAGAAACCGAAGAACTCGTTCGTCATTTACCGGGATTAAACTTAAAAGAACAGGTTATCGTGACGGATACAGGGAGTACGAAGCAAACCGTTATGCAGGCCGCACTAGAGCTCACTGACAAGTCGATTACATTTATTGGGGGTCATCCGATGGCAGGCTCACATAAAAGTGGTGTGACTGCCGCAAAGCGCCTGCTTTTTGAGAATGCTTACTATTTATTAACGCCAGGAAATGAAACGGCAAGCGAACGTCTGCCAGAATTAAAGGAATGGCTGATTGGGACAAATGCTAAGTTTCTAACGCTATCGCCAAAAGAACATGACCAAATTACAGGCATGCTGAGCCATCTTCCGCATATTGTTGCGGCCGCTTTAGTGCAAGAAACGGAAGCTTTCACAGCGAGTCATCCTGATGCGTTTAGTTTAGCAGCAGGCGGCTTCCGCGATATTACACGTGTCGCTTCAAGTGATCCGCGCATGTGGACGGACATTTCGCTTAGCAATCGTGAAATTTTGAAAGAACAGCTTACTTCTTGGCGCGACCGAATGAATGAGGCTATTCAGCTCATTGAGACCGCCGACAAGACCGCGATTTATGATTTTTTTGACGGTGCGAAAGAGTTTCGTGATTCGCTGCCGATTCACCGCGGTGCTATTCCAGCTTTCTACGATTTATTTGTCGATGTGCCGGATTATCCGGGTGTCATTTCAGAAGTGACGGCCATTTTAGCGGATGAAAAAATTAGTTTAACGAACTTGAAAATTTTGGAAACGCGCGAAGATATAAACGGTGTGTTACAAATTACGTTTCAAAATGAAACTGACCGCTTGCGTGCTAAAGCAAGTATTGAATCAAGAGCAGCATATACGTGCTATTTAGAGCAGTAAAGGAGTGTAATGATGAAATTACAAACAGGGAAAAGCCTTTTGCACGGAACGATCGAAGTCCCAGGCGATAAATCCATTTCGCACCGCAGCATTATGTTTGGCGCGCTAGCAAACGGCGAAACGCGGATTCGGCATTTTTTACGTGCAGATGACTGTTTAAGTACGATTCAAGCATTTCGTGATTTAGGTGTACAAATTGAAGAAACGCCCGATGAAATTATCGTTCATGGTGTAGGCTTTGGCGGTCTAAAACCATCTAAGGCACCTATTAACGTAGGAAATTCTGGTACAACGATTCGACTAATGATGGGCATCCTTGCAGCTCAACCGTTCGCTACAACACTATTTGGCGATTCTTCGATTGCAAAACGCCCAATGAATCGCGTTATGTTACCGCTAAAAGAAATGGGTGCCAACATGACAGGTCACGAGGGCAGCGAATTTGCCCCAATTGCTATTAATCGCGCTGAAAAACTTCACGGTATCACATATCATATGCCAGTTGCAAGCGCCCAAGTGAAAAGCGCCATCATTTTTGCGGCACTTCAAGCAGAAGGCGAAACAATGATCCATGAAAAAGAAAAAACGCGTGACCATACGGAAGAAATGATTCAAAAATTTGGCGGGAACATCGAGGTGGACGGTCTGACTATTCGCGTCTCCGGCAACCAGGCGTTTCAAGGACAATCGCTAACGGTTCCGGGCGATATTTCTTCGGCTGCTTTTTTCATCGTAGCGGGGTTGATTGCAGAAGATAGCGAAATCGTTTTAAAAAATGTTGGGTTAAACCCTACACGGACGGGAATAATCGACGTGGTGAAAGCGATGGGCGGAGACATTTCGGTTGTGGAAGATGATTTAGCTGGCACCATAACCGTGAAAACGTCACGTCTAACTGGGACGACTATTTCCGGAGATTTAATTCCGCGTTTAATCGACGAGCTCCCCATCATCGCGCTCCTAGCAACGCAAGCAGAAGGCGAAACCATCATTCGCGACGCCGAAGAATTGAAAGTCAAAGAAACAAACCGAATTGATGCCGTAGCAACTGAACTTGCGAAAATGGGTGCCGACATTACGCCTACAGCAGACGGCCTTATTATTCGCGGGAAGACCAAACTCCGTGGTGCCAAGGTAACTAGTTACGGCGACCATCGCATCGGCATGATGCTCCAAATTGCAGCGCTTTTAGTACAAGACGGAGAAGTAGAGCTTGAAAAGGCAGACGCCGTTTCGGTATCTTATCCAAGTTTTTTCGACGATGTGAGAAGTTTGTTTGATGAATAATAAACGAAAAGAGGCTTAACGGCTTCTTTTTTTTGAATACTAGAACGGTTAAATAAAAGCATGAAACTAGCTGTGTACAATTTTTCATCATATCTTTTTATGCTATACTAAAGGAAGTATTTATAAAACAACCAAGAGGTGATGACCATGATTAAAATTCAAATTAGCGAAAGCGAATTGCGGACCCATGCCAGCGACTTACGGGAGGCAAGCGGCGGGGAAACTTATCAGACCTTACGAGAGCTAGAGGCGCAACAAGCCGAGCTTCGAAAGGCGTTGTCCTCATGAGCCGGATTAGTATTGCCGAAGTACGTGCCTTTCAAGAAGCCTTACAAAAGGCCAATGCCACCATGCGTGCTCGTATTCAAGCG